>CAIVEA010000755.1 GCA_903904765.1 uncultured Chloroflexota bacterium | reverse complement strand
TCAAGCTGAAAACTGGAAAGTTCCATCACCACCACATCATCGGGGGCGATCATCGGCAGCACATCCAGCAGCACATCCCCGATGTTACCGCCCACCCATGTTTTGCGTCCGGCGCGTTTGAAGATTTCGCCCGTGAGCGTAGTCGTTGTGGTTTTGCCCGCGCTGCCCGTGATGCCCACCACCCGCGCCGGACAGCGTTCGAGGAACATCTGCGCGTCGTTGGTCAGCGGGATTTGGCGGCGCTGCGCGGCCTGCACAATCGGCAAATCCAGCGGCACACCGCCTGACAAACACAGCACATCCACACCATCCAGCAGGCTTTCAGGATGCCCGCCCAGCACAAATTCCACATCCGGGAAATCGGCTATCTCGGAGGCTAACTGTTTGGGTGAACGCGAATCGCTCACCAGCGCCCGCGCCCCGATAGTCGGCAACCAGCGCGCCAGCGCCTTCCCCTGACGGGCGAACCCCAACACCGCCACTTTTTTGCCATACAGCCGGTCTACACCAGCAGGTTGATTGACCGCAGCCACAATATCTCCTGTTGAGGATTCGCGCATACCCGCCAATAGAGAAGGGGTTACATCAGCGCCAGCGCCACACCGATGATGGCCGCCAGCAAGCCCACCAACCAGAAACGCTGGACAACCTGCGTCTCGCTCCAGCCACCTTTCTGAAAGTGCAGATGGATGGGAGCCATGCGGAACAGGCGCAACCCCTGTCCGGTGGTGGGGTCTTTGGTGCGCTTGAAATAGGCTATTTGCAAGATCACGCTTACGGTTTCCGCCAGCGGCACGATGGCAATCACGGGCAACAGCAGCCATTGTCCGGTCATCATGGCGATTGTTCCCAGCGTTGCGCCCAGTGCCAGCGAACCCGCGTCGCCCATGAACAATTGCGCCGGATGCGCGTTGTACCACAGGAAAGCGAAGCACGCGCCCACCAGAATGAAGCACAACTGCGTGATGAAAATCTGCCCCTGCAAATAGGCAATCACGCCGTATGCGGCGAACGCGCTGGCGCTGATAATGCCGGCCAACCCGTCCAGCCCGTCGGTGAAGTTGACCGCGTTGGAAAGCGCGTTGATGATGAACACCATGATCGGGATGAACAGGATGGGATGAATGTAAATCGTGATCTGAAGGATGGGGATGACCAACTGATTCGCATACTGGAAACCGCCGTTATAGAGCGAGAAGATGCACGAGATGAGCGTCGCCAGCCCTAACTGTGCAGCGAACTTCACCCGCACCGAAAGCCCCTGTCCGGTTTTCTCTTTGTTCGGGTTGCGGGACTTCTGAATGCCTTCCCAGTCGTCAATCATGCCGAGGAGCGCGAATCCCACCAGCACCACCAGCGGCAATAGAATGCTGGGGCCGGTCACGGTACGCACCACATTCACCACGTTCAGGCCGAGCGTGATGAGCAGCACCGGAACCACAATCATGATTCCGCCCATCGTGGGCGTACCCACTTTCTTCTGGTGTTCGGCGCTCAGTTCCACCTGAATCTGCTTGCCAATCCGCAGGCGCTTGAGAATCTCCACAAACGGGCCGCCCCAGATCACGCCGAGCAGAAACGCCACCCCACCCACCGACAACGCAAACGGTAATTGTCCCGCCATAATTCACGCATTTCCCTGCTGTCGCACAAGGCGCACAGTATAAACCGTCCGCGCCCCAAAACCCAACCTAGTCTCTACCGCTTCACATTCCCCACCGCGCCGCCCTGTGTGGTAATGGCTTGCCGCGCTGCATCGTTCGGAATTTCCATCAGCACCACCAAGCGTTGCGCGAGGCGGCGGAACAGCGGCGCAACGACCTGACTCGCCCAACGTCCAGTTTGCGGCGCATCCAGTTTAATCAGCACAATCACCTGCGGGTCATCGGCGGGCAGGAAGCCGATGAAGCTCATAATCCACGCATCGTTGCGGTAGCCCACTGGCGTGGCGATTTCAGCCGTTCCAGTCTTGCCCGCCACCGTGTATCCCGGCAGTCGCGCCCCGTCGTCCAGACCGTTGTTGACCACCTGCACCATCATATCGCGGACGGTATGTGCGGTTTCGGCGCTGATCGGCCTGCCCAGCGCAATCGGCTGTGACACGCTGACCTGATCGCCCTTGATGATCTTCTGCACGATGTTGGGCTGCATCATCAGGCCGTCGTTGGCAATCGCCCCCACCGCCGTAATCATTTGTAGCGGCGTGACTGCCATGCCCTGCCCGTAAGCGTTGGTGAGCAGGTTGCTCTCGCTCCAGTCGCTATCACCGGGGACGTGCATTGTGCCGGGGGCTTCGCCCTGCAAGTTCACACCCGTCAGCCGCCCGAAGCCGAATTTGCTCATGTACGAGTAGAAATCGCTCGGCCCCATCTGCAAGCTGATGGTGGCCGCGCCCACGTTGAGTGATTGCACCAGAATGCCTGTCACATCCACCAGACCATGCGCCTGCCGATCCCAGTTGAAAACCTTGATTCCGGCCTTATCCAGCACACCCTGATCGTTATAGGTGAACTCCGGCGTGATCGTGCCTTTATCCAGCGCCGCCGCCACCGTCAGCACCTTCATGACCGAACCCGGTTCGTACTGTTCGCTGGTGGCAGGGTCGTTCCAGTCTCTCGCGTCCGGCACGGCCTGATAATCGTTCGGGTCGAAGGTGGGCAGACTCGCTATGCCCAGAATATCGCCCGTGCGCGGGTTCATCACGATGATCGTGCCACTGGTCGCGCCGGTTTCGTCCAGCGCCAGCGACAGTTCGCTCTCGATCAAATATTGAATGTCGCGGTCAATCGTCAGGTAAATGTCCGACCCGCGATCGGCCTCCTGATCGGAAGGCAGATCAAACGGGATGTCGCTGATGATCTCGCTGCGCGGACGGCCTGCCAATTGGTCTTGGAACTTGCCCTCAACCCCGTAATACCCTTTCAAGTCGCCACCCACGAAGCCCAGAATGTGCGCCGCTAGCGCCCCCTGCGGGTAACTGCGGCGCGGAATCTTGTCAATCGTCAGGCTGACCATGTTCAACTGCTCAACCTGCTGCCCGACCACCACGTTCACACGCGGCGATAGCAGCACCCATGGCTCATCGCTGGTCACGGCCTGAAACACCTGCAACTCGTCCAAGCCGAGGATGGAGGCCAGTTCTGTCGCGGTGCGCTGCGGGTTGGACACCAGATTCGGGCTGATGCCGATGCGGTATTCGATGGTGTTTACTGCCATGCGCTGCCCGGTGTGATCGTAAATGATGCCGCGTGCCGAGGCCAAATTCACCGTCCGGTTGTAATCCGGGCTGAGTTCGTTGACGACATCGCTGGCTAACTGCTGGAACGAGAACAGCTTGAGAACCAGCAAGGCGCTAATCACCACCATGCCCGCGATCACGAACGGCAATCGCGCATTGAAGGTCTCTAGCTGTGGATTGCTGGCTTGCTGCATCGCTCTGGCCTCTTATGCTCCGAGATACGGAACGCGCTAATTGCCACCGCTGGTGTACCCCGCGAACTGCCGCAGCAGCGAATCCCATTGCTGCTGCAACCACCCGCTGAACGATTCGTCATAGGCCGGCAGGTTGGTCGCCGTCTGCGCGATAGAAGCGGCGGGAACATCCACTCGCTGCGGATTATACCCGTCCACATACAGATATTCGATTTCGTTATCATTCGCCGCGTTGAAGCCCAATTCCTGCGCCCGCGCCAGCAAACGCGGCACGCTCCGCAACTGCGCGATCTCCGAACGCAATTGCTCGTTGGTCTGTTCCAGCGCGTTGCGGCGCGTGATGAGTTCTTCAAGTTGGCGGCCTAACGTAGCCACCGAAGCCGACTGCGCCAGATATAGTGCGCCGATGATGATGGCGATGAACACGCCCAACCCCGCCAGCGCCGTCGCCTGTCGCTGAATTTGCAGCGGACGGCCTAACCGTTCCGCCTGTTTCATACCCCGCTGAGTCATGCTGTACCGTCCTCGTCCCCGCCCAGTTTTTGCACCACGCGCAGTTTGGCGCTACGGCTGCGCGGATTCTGCGCCACTTCCGCCACCTCCGCTACCAGCGGTTTGTGCGTCACCAGTTCCACGCTGGCGCGGTGTCCACACACGCAAATCGGCACGCGCGGCGGGCAAATACAATCGGTGCTGGCAAGTTTGAACGCCTGCTTCACCAACCGGTCTTCGAGGCTGTGGAAGCTAATCACTGCCAGCCGCCCGCCCGGATTGAGCAGGTCTATCGCCAGCGGCAACACCCGTTCCACTGAACCCAGTTCATCGTTGACGGCAATCCGCAGCGCCTGAAAAGTGCGCGTGGCCGGATGCACCTTATCGCCCGGACGACGCGGCTGCGCCCGTTCGATGAGTGCCGCCAGTTCGCGGGTGGTGTGCAGCGGCCTGCCCGCCACAATCGCCCGCGCCAGCCGCCGACTGTGATGCTCCTCGCCATAGTTATAGATCAAATCGGCCAACTCGACCTCATCCAGATGATTGACCAGTTCCGCCGCCGAGGGTCGTTCGCCCTGCGGGTCGAAGCGCATATCCAGCGGGCCATCCTGCAAGAAGGCGAACCCGCGCTCCGCACGATCAAACTGCATAGACGACACGCCCAGATCGAGCAGGATAGCATCCACGCCCGTCCAGCCCAGCGCGGCGGTTTCTTCCGCCATGTGGACATAGCTGCGGTGGACAATGTGTGCCCGATCTGCGAAAGGGCGCAGCGTTTGCGTGGCAATCTCAATTGCCAGCGGGTCGGCATCCAGCCCCAACAGTTCGCCCGCGCCGCCCGCCAGCAGCGCCCGCGCATGACCGCCCGCGCCCAACGTGCCATCCACCACGCGCCCGACAGCACGTCCAGCGGGGAGCAGCGCACCCAGCACCGCATCCAGCAATACAGAGATGTGTTCCATAGGTAAGGATTAAATGCCTAAATGCCCAGTTTGAGGAAAGCTTTTGCGTCGTCGCCCAGCGCGTCCGAAACACCATTCAGCGTGGCCTGCCAGTGACCGGGTTCCCACAGTTCGACATAGGTTTCCATCCCCGCGATCAGCACGGCGCTATCCAGCACAGCATAATCGCGCAGGTATGACGGGATGAAGATACGCCCCTGCCGATCCAGCGACAATTCCACCGCGCCGGAAAACAACAAGCGGCGTAATGCGCGGGACGAAGGATGGGTCATAGGCATTTCGTTCAGGCGCTCCGCCAGTGCCCGCCATGCCGGCTGCGGGTAAATCACGAGGTTATGATCGAGTCCCCGGGTCAGGAAAGCGGCGGGGGCCAAATGGGGTCGGAATCGAACAGGAATGATGAGACGGCTTTTTTCGTCCAATTGGTGAGAATATTCGCCCCAGAACATGCGCTCCTGCCTCACCCCGGCCTTGTGCCGAATTCTTTTTCGGACAAACGGCAATTATACCACATTATCCCTCAATACAGCATGTAAATCCCACGAAAATAACTGGGGTTCGTGTTCTATTCTTCACAAACAGCCGATTACTTTCCTGATGGAAAGATAAAGGTTGCGCGCTCTATCCACACGCGACTAGAATGGTCATTGGTAACGTGGAATGTAAAGTTGGAGTCCAGCTATATGGCAACTTCAAGCGGTCAGGTGATTGGTCATCGCTACGACCTCCAGACCGTACTGGGCGAAGGCGGCATGGGCGCTGTCTATCGCGCTGTAGATCGTTTAACCGGACAAACCATCGCTCTCAAACGAGTGACCGCACCTACCGAAAATCTCGATTTCGCCTCTCACGCTTTCGGGAACGACAGCATGGGGCTGCGGTTGGCGCTGGCGCAAGAATTCCGCACACTGGCCTCGCTGCGTCATCCGCACATCATCAACGTGCTGGACTACGGGTTCGACGACAACGGTCAGCCGTACTTCACGATGGACTTAATCAACGGCGCAAACCCGCTGACCGAAGCGGCGATGGATAAATCCTTCGAGCGCAAAATCGAGTTGCTATTCCAAACACTGCAAGCCCTCGCCTATCTGCATCGGCGCGGCATCATCCACCGCGATCTGAAGCCAGCGAACGTGCTGGTGAGCGACGATCTGGTGAAAGTGCTGGATTTCGGCCTTTCGATGGTACATGGCGAGTCCGCTACGCAGGAAGGCGAAATGGCGGGAACGCTGGCCTATATCGCGCCGGAAACGCTGCGCGGCGAACGCGCACAGGCGGCTGCCGATCTGTACGCCATCGGCGTGATGGCCTACGAGTATCTTGTCGGGCATCATCCCTTCGACACGCAAAATGTGGGCGAACTGGTGCAGAACATCCTGTTCACTATGCCGGACTTATCGCCGCTGGAAGACATCGTTCCGTTCCCCGAATTGCCACTGGACGCGCCCCCGCCCGCCGACCTGCCGCCACCGACTGATCTGACGGACTTCAGCACCTCCGTGATGACGTTTGACCGCATCATGGAGAAGTTGCTGGCGAAATACCCTTACGAGCGTTATCAGGATGCCAATCAGGTCATCTATGATCTAGCGCAGGTACTCGGTCAACCCGTCCCCAAAGAGAGCGCCGCCGTCCGCGAGAGCTTCTTGCAGGCCGCGCATTTCGTAGGGCGCGAAAAAGAGATGGCAACGCTGGAAGCCGCGCTCAAATCCGCTATGAATGGCAAAGGCGGCGCGTGGCTGATCGGCGGCGAAAGCGGCGTGGGCAAGTCGCGCCTGCTGGACGAAATGCGTATTCTGGCGCTGGTGCAGGGCGTAACGGTGCTGCGCGGTCAGGCCAACCCGAACGGCGGCCTGCCCTACCAGCTCTGGCGTGAACCGCTGCGCCGCCTGCTGCTCCACACCGATTTGAACGATCTGGACGCGGGCGTACTGAAGACCATCATCCCGGATATAGAACAGTTGCAGCAGCGCACCATCCCGGATGCCGCCGAACTGAGTACGACAGCTTTTCAGCAGCGCCTCCTAAGCACCATCGCCAGCGTGTTCCAGCGGCAGACCAAGCCCATCGTCCTCATCCTCGAAGATTTGCAGTGGATCGCGGAAAGCATTGATGTGCTGCGCTTGCTGGTGGGCATGGTCAGCGAATTACCCATCCTGCTCATCGCCACCTACCGCCCGGAAGATCGTCCCACGCTGCCCGGTGAACTGCCAGACATGACCCTCATGCGCCTCGAACGCCTGTCGCCGGAGCATATCGCTGATCTCAGCGAATCGATGCTGGGCAAGACGGGCGCACTGCCGCAGGTGGTGGATTTGCTCCAGCGCGAAACCGAAGGCAACGTGTACTTCCTCATCGAAGTGGTGCGCGTGCTGGCAGAAGAAGCAGGACGATTGGAGAACGTTGGTCAACTGACGCTGCCCCAGCGCGTGTTCGCCGGCGGCATCGAAACGGTAATCGAGCGCCGTCTGGCGCGTGTCCCCGATGACTCGATGGCATTGCTGCGGCTGGCAGCCATCGCCGGACGCGAAATTGACCTAAAGGTAATGAGCGAAGTCAAAGGCAACATGAGCCTTGATGACTGGGTGACGACCTGCGCCAACTGTACCGTGATCGAAGTGCTGGACGGCAAATGGCAGTTCATCCACGACAAACTGCGGCAGGTCATCCTGCAAAACATCAACTCCAACGTCAGCCGAGAATTGCATCGGGTGGTGGCGCAGTCCATCGAATCCGTCTACCCGGACTCAGAAGAACAGGCGGCCATCCTCGCGCAGCACTACCGCGCCGCGAACGATGTGGCGAAAGAACTGCACTATGCGCGGCGGGCAGGTGAATACGCGCTGCACATCAGCACCCTTTCGGACGCAAAAACCTTTTTTGAACGGGCGCTGGAACTGCTGCCCTCGGCGCAGATGCCGGACGAACAGCGCCGCCGCAGCCGTGCCGACCTGCTGCTGCAACTGGGCGAAACGCTGGAATTTACGGGCGATTACGAACGCGCCCGCGAACAATTGGAAGAAGGGCTGACGTTGTGCCAAGAGTTGAAAGACTCATCCGGCGCGGCGCAAGCCTTGAGCCTGCTGGGGAACATTTTCTGGCGGCAGGGCAACTATGCCAATGCCACCCAGCGTTGCGAAGAAAGCCTGAAGTTGAGCGAACAAATTGGCGCAGAACTCACCACCTCGCGGGCGCTGAATCGGTTGGGGATGGTGTGCTTCGAGCAGGGCGATTACGAACGCGCCCGCACCCACTTCGAGCGCAGTCTAGCGATTGCCGACAAGCTAAACGATGTGGAAGGCCGCGCAGGAGCCAGCAACAACCTCGGCCTCGTGGCCTACTCGCAGGGTGATTATGCGCGGGCTGCGGAGCATTTCGAGTCCAGCCTGAGCATTTGCCGCGCCAGCGGTCAGCGGCGGCGCGTCGCCAGCTCCCTGCTCAACCTCGGCGGCGTGGCGGGTGAACGTGGCGATCTAGAAACCGCGCAGCATTACTTTGCCGAAAGCCTGAAAATCTCACGCACCATTGGCGAACGTCGCGCTGTCGGCCTCGCGCTGGATAACCTCGGCTTCCTCGCGGTGCTGCGCTCCCAGTTCGAGAACGCAGCGGACTACTTCGGCGAAAGCCTCGCCATCGCCCGCGCCATCGGCAACCGGCAGGGTGCGGCGAAAACGCTCATCAACCTCGGTCATGTTGCCAAAGGCCAGCAGGACATGACGAACGCGATGGACTACTATTATCAGGCGCTGGAAGCTGCCCGCGATATTGATGCCGTCCCGATCATCATGGAGAGTCTGGTCAGTCTCGCAGAAGTGCTGCCGGACGCAGAACGCGCCGCGACTCTGCTCGGCCTCATCACACACCATCCAGCCACCTTTCAGGGCTTACGCCAGACCGCCGCGCCCATCATCGAGAAGCTCAAAACAGTGCTGCCACCCGAACAGGTGGAAGCGGCGCTGGAACGCGGCAAATCGCTGGATTTGAAGGAGACGGTAGAAGCCGAACTCAAAAATCGGCCCGCGCCGCCGCCGCAATTCATCACCCTCACCTGAGATTACCCTCACAAACAGGAATCCCCTCCCCTTCTTCCCCGCCCCATATATGGGGTGGGGCTAGGAGTGGGGACTCTTTGCCACATCTTCTACCCTTCAAAAGGGGGTGAGGGCAGGATAAACAAACAGCAGCGCCCCCGATGATGTATCGGGGGCGCTGTGCTTTTTGTGCCTGCCTACGCAGGCGGGTTACTTGTCCGGGGGGACAAGGAAACAGCTAGGAACCGGAGTTGTAGGTTGAACCGCCATCTACTGCGTCGCCATCAGGACTGTTGTCGTGGTCAATGCTCACTGTCACCGAACCGGAGCAGGCCG
>CAIVEA010000754.1 GCA_903904765.1 uncultured Chloroflexota bacterium | reverse complement strand
CATGAGAATCGTGCGACTCGTGCGGAGTTAGTGCAGGGGTATTGGCGGTCATTAGATAATCCCCTTCGGCGGAATATAGTACACGCTGGGGTCGGTGCCGAGGTCTTCACGCAGCCGCAGCGTGGGCTGGCTGCCGATAATCTTGGCGACGCTGCTGTTCGGGTCATTCAAGTTCCCGAAGTGGCGAGCCGTCACCGGGCAGATATTCACACAGGCGGGCGTGGCTTCCGGGTCAACACCGGGCATCAAGCCTTTCGCCAATCCGCCATCAATGCGGTGAATGCAGAAGGTGCATTTCTCCACTACCCCACGCGGACGGCGCGGCACTTCCGGCGTGCCGAAGTCCGGCGTGTGCGTGTTAACATCGGTGCGTTCGCGCCAATTGAACTGCCGCGCCCCGTAAGGGCAGGCCGTCTGGCAGTAGCGGCAGCCGATGCATTTGGCATAGTCCATCACCACCAGCCCGTCCGCCCGCGAGTAAGTCGCGCCCACCGGACACACCTGCACACAGGGTGCGTGCTTGCAGTGCAAACACGGGCGGGTAACGAAGAACGTATCGCCCAGCGGAGTCTCATCCGAGATACGGATGTTCCAGCGCATATCGTCGGCAGTGTCATTGGTGGCCTGACAGGCAAACACACAGTAATCGCAACCGATGCACTTGCTCAGGTCAATCACCATCCCCCAGTGATAGCGGGCATCGCCCTCATCGGCGTGGGTGGTGCGGTTCTGTAAGATGTCTTTGGCGAAGGTGTTCAGCGGTTCCGCCAGCGTCGCCGCCAGCACCATCGAAGCGCCCGCGCCGATCATCAGGGTCACAAACTCGCGCCGTGACAGCACTTCACTATGCGACGACTCCGGGGCAGGTGTTTTCTCGGCGGGAGTCAGAGCATCCTCAATGTTGCTCGTCCCCGGTTTATTGCTCATAAGGCGCTCTCCTCAATCCCATGCTTCATTTCCTTCACTCCCCTTTCCACCTGTTCACTCCCCTCTCCGTTTGGAGAGGGGATAAGTGAGGTAAGGTTCAGGGCTAGAAGGACTGCGTTCGAGTTTCCAGCGGATCGAACCCGTTACACCTTGCGGTTGCCACGAGAGACGAACACGGCGGCGAAGGTCGCACCAAAGCCCAGACCGAGGATCAAGCCTTGCAGCAGTTGTACGAAATCCGCCTGCTTCGCTTCTGCCGCCACCGCTTGTTCCAGATCATTAGCGGCCACCGATATCGGCGTGGCTGTCGCAGCGGGTTCAGCCGGCGTGGTGACAATCGCTACCGACTGCCCACTCAACTCGCGTTCCTCATGGCAGTTGGTGCAGGGTGCAGTATCCAGCCGCATACTGTGTCCTGTTGGGCGTTCACCGGGCGGGCCTTCCAGCGAAACCTGTGTAGATACATGATTATCGGTGTACATGTGACAGTTGGTACAGGTCACATCCGAACCTTCTTTGAGGTGATTATCATGCACCCATGTCGGTTGCATTTCTTTGTGGCAATTCACGCACAGTTGCTCCGGCGTTTGACCGTTACGGATGGTCTGCGTGTGCTGCGAATGGCAGGTGGCGCAGTCCAGCGGGCCAATATCCACATGCGGGCTGGATTGCCATTCGGAGAGGGTGCTGGTATGGCAATTGCCGCAGATACCCGCCACCAGTTCCGGCTCACGCGCTACCGGACGAACCTCATGGGCGCTGTGGCAGTCAATACACACAGCCGCAGCCGTGTTGCCCGCCATGATCGCCCGTTCGTGCATACCGGATTGCAGATCGTTGGCTTCTTTGGTGTGGCAGCCCACGCACAGCGCAACAGCTTTCAGCGTGTACTGGCGCTTGTCTTCCGGCGTGGCAGCGCGGTGCGGGAAGGCGTTCTCGCCGTGACAATCCACGCAACCCAACGCGCCCTGCGGGTTCTTCGTGCCATGAATGGAGTCCGCGATGCTCTCCGGCGGCACATACAGGTTCAGTACGTTGCCATCCTTCAGTGTAACCGCCCGGAACGGCTGATTGTGGCACATGGCGCAATAGCTGTTGTTGCCCGTCGGCTTGATGGCTGGCGCAGCATTCGTGTCATAGACCGGTGTGCCTTCCAGCGTAGCCGTCGGCGCGAGTACCGCCGTTGCATCCGGCGTGGGTGCATCCTGTGCCACTGCCAGCAGCGGCAGCAGGCCAGCGATTAAGAGTGTGAGACCGGTTCCGGCGAAGAAGATCATCAAACGCCGTCGCATATTAACCATCATGCTTGCTCCTCTAGCTGCCCGACTGGACAATGCCCAGTTCCGCTTCTACCGCGTCCAGCAGCGTGTCGGCGTAGGTGTAGTTGTGAATGCCCCGGCTGCCGTCGCCTTCGACGAAATCCAGCGCGGAAGTAACCCATGCGGGGCTGGTCGGCTGTACCGCCGCCCGCGCCAGCGTGATACGCTCGGTGATGCTGGACTGAATGTCCGCGATCAACTGCTGCATTCCAGCCACATCAGTCTGATCTTTATGGCACTCGGTACAGGCATCCTTGATGCCCGCATCCGTGACCGTACCCGGCATGACCGGGGTCATCGAATGGCTGGCGCGGCTGGTGCCGTCCACTGGCGCAACCACGATATGGCAGGTGGCGCAGGTAGGTCCATTGTCGTTCTCGAAATGGCTACCCGGTACACCCGCAATTTCCGCCACTACCGTTGTGCCTTCGTACATCTCGCGCACCGGATGGTGAACCACACCGGATTCCACACCCTGATTGCTGTGGCAGCTCACGCAGTTGGCGATCACATCTTCCGTCAGAAGGTTGGGCAGGCCACTCTCGCTGTGCGGGTTGTGGCAGGTGGTGCAGGTCACGCCGAAACGCGCCGTCTGCATCGTCACCGCTTCGGGTACTGCGCCATCCCGTTCGCCCGCCTGCACCGCTACGATTTGCTGATTGGTGAAGCGATAATCCTGACTGTGGCAGCTCAAACAGCTATCCTTCGCCGCATCCCCCGCCTTATCACGCAGGTCTTGCAAGGAGTTGGAGTGGGCGCTGAAATACCACTCGTTGTATTGCATATTGGCATGGCTGGCCTGACCGCTGGCGTACCAGAAATCGGTATTCTGCGCGTCGAACAGCGTGTACTCGCCGTTGCTCAACAGGTCGCCACCCGGCTTGTAGTGGATGGGGAAGCCCACGCCGCCCTCTGCCAGCACGCCCCGACTGTGACACTGACCGCAGGTTTGCGGGTCGGTGGCGTTGTTGATCGCGCCACGAACCGCCGTCAACGTCGTATCGTCGGGGTTGTTGCCCGCGTCGCCCGCCAGATCGGCATGGCGTTCGCCCGGCCCGTGACAGGCTTCACACTGTACGCCGTCATCCTCCCACTTACCGCTTTCGGCATTAATGCCAACGGTGTGGCAACCAGCGCAGTTGGTGCTGAAGTCTGAAGCAGGCATCGGCCACGCCTCCGCCAGCCTGTATTCTTCCCAGCGTTTGGAGACGGTGTTCCAGCGTGCCGGAAGCACCTGATACTCGTTGCGTTTGACTTTGTAGACGTAAGCCTGTGTATAGCGCCCTGTGCCGATCACGAACGCCACATCATCTGCCGTGAACGGGCGGGCTTCGGTTTCGCCGGGGAATTGGACGGTACGCAGGTCTTCACCTGTCGTGAAATCGCCCAGAATAGGTGCTTTGTCCTTCTCCACATCTTGCAGAGCCAGCGTGTGAGCCGACTCCTTCAGAGCGTTCACCACCGAACGGTGGCAGGACGTACAGCGCTTCATGCCGATGTATTCGCCCGGATCATCCTGTGCCACAGCAGGTGTCGAAATCATCAACAACCCTGCCATGACCAGCGCACACCCGGCGACGGTCAAGAGCCAGAGCTTCATCCGTGTCATACGACGTTCCCTTCTAAAAAGGTTTCCCGCTCCCTCCGGGAAAATTGGTGGTGAGAAGCGTTCCCCCCCCACCACCATGACCACGCGGGTCAGGGAGATCTACTGGGTTACAGACCCAGCGTCGTCACAAAAGTCCAAACGGGGCGTATCCGCGCGGCAATCAAACGGGGCAATTCCATCTCTGTCTGCCCTGCGGGGATGGCTTGTCGCACGCCCACATCCAGCGTTTCCGAGTGACAACCGGCGCATTCTGCCGGCCAACCATCGGGGTTCTGCTGCACCCATGTGCCAATGGCACGGTTCCACACACCCGGTAGAATGGTGATCCCTTCGCCCGTTTGCATCAAATACCGCTGCGGATCGTGCTGGTTGGCTGTGCCAGCCATATACGGGGTGGTTGCCCCACCCATCTCCACAGAACGGCCTTCAACCTGCACAACGGTCAAAACTGGGGTTGCAGCTTCTTTCGCGCCCTCAATCGCAATCGGTTGTAAAGGTTCATCATCACTAAATTCATGGTGACAGGTAAAGCAGGTTTCCGCGCCGATGTAGGTCACGCCATCCGATAGCAAATGCGAGGCGGGCAGCGAAGCGACAGGCTGTGGAACACGGATCGTCACCAACGAAACACCGGTCATCAAGATCAGTGTGCCTACAAAAGCCAGCGTCCACTGGAGATGCGTGACTGTTTGCTTACTCATCCGGTTCCCAAACACGCTCATCGTCTACTTCTTCCTGACTTTTCTATTGTCTCTTTAAGTCACTCACTTGCAATCAATCCCTGTGATGATTCTCGATCATCCGATGGTATGATTTGTCAAGAAATTGATTAAGATACGGGGTAATTACGTTACAAGCCCCTGCCGAACAGCCATCAATGCGGCCTGTGTCCGGTCTGAAACATGCAGTTTGTGCAGGATATGTTGCACATGCGTTTTCACCGTCGGTAAGCTGATGCTCAGGGTGTCGGCGATGGCACTGTTGTTCAACCCGTTCACCATCAGGCGCAGCACATCCCGTTCGCGTTCCGACAGCGGTTCAGCTTCCAGTTCAGTCGGTTCGGGCGACGGCACAGCCGGATCAACCGCGTAACTGAGTGCGGCCTCCAGCAGCGAACGGTCAATCAACGGGTCGCCAGCCGCCGCCAGTTCCACCGCCCGCACAATCCGATCCGGGTCGGTTTCCTTCGACAGATACCCCGCCGCACCGCCGTTGATCGCCCGCGCCAGATAGCCGGGGTTGGCGTAAGTCGTCAGCATAATCACGCTGGTGCGCGGCGAAACCGCTTTGATTGCGGGTAGGCTTTGCAGCCCGTCGCCATCTTTCATACGAATATCCAGCAGCATCACATCCGGGGTGAGTTCACGCGCCAGTTCCACCGCCTGATTGCCGCTTTCCGCCTCCCCCACCACCTCGATTCCGGGGCGGGTGAGCAGGGCACGCAGCCCTTGCCGCACGATGCCATGATCGTCCACAATCGCCACGCGAATCACGCGCTCGATGGTATCAGTCATCATTCAGATTCCCCTCCGGGAATATCACTCAATAGAATAGTTTTAGCCGGTTCGGGCTGCCACGGTATCCATACTTCGATGGTCGTACCGGCTCCCGGTGCAGACATCAGTTCACAGGTTCCGTGCAACAGCGCCGCCCGTTCCCGCATAGTGGTGATGCCCAACCCGCGTTCCTCGCGGGAGACTTTCTCCGGTTCAAAACCATGCCCATCATCCTGAATAGTCATGTTGATGCCTTGCCCATTGCTCAACGACAGTTGCACATGCTTGGCATTAGCATGTTTGCGGGCGTTGTTCAGCGCCTCCTGTGCGATGCGGTACAGTGTCACACCCACGCTCTTTTCCGGCTCTTGCGACAATGGATGCACATCCAGAGACAATTCCCAATCGCTGTGTTGGGCGATGGAATGCGCCAATTCGGTCAGTGCCTCGCCCAGACCCAGATCATCCAGCGCCGCCGGACGCAGCCCTTCGATGATGCGCCGCCCTTCCACAATCGCGTTCGTCAGGGCATCGCAACCGCGTACCAAGCCGATGCTGGCGTGTTCGTCATCACGGATAGGACACAGTTGGCGGCAATTGCTCAAATGGAAACGCGCCCCCACCATGTGCTGAATCAGGCCGTCATGCAAATCGTAGGCCACCAACTTGCGTTCTTCTTCCTGCGCGGTAATCAGCCGTTCGATCAGCATTTGTGCCTCGCGGCGTTTGCGCTCCAGTTCGTGCGCCATCTCGTAAAAGGTGCGCGTGAGCGAGCCAATCTCGTCGGTGGGCAATTCGAGGGGCATCTCGTCCACTTCGCCACCATGTCCCAACTGTTCGGCTTTGTGCCGCAAATCGAGGATGGGCGACACAATGCCCTGACTGGTAAAGATCGCCAACCCCACCGCCAGCAAAACCGCCGCCATCACGAACAGCGCAGCTTTCTGATAGAAATCGGACACATCAGCATACAACACGGCGCGGGGCGTATCGCGGTACAGCACCCAAAATTGGGTCTGGCTGTTGGCCGCCGGAAATATCGTGTTGTAAACGAACACGCTGGTATCTGTCTCGAACGTACCGGCGCCGCCCGAAAGTAGGCTATTCATGGCGGCGTGAATGTGCGCCTTACCCGCATCATTGGAAGCAGGGGCATAATTCTCCGGGTAGACCAGATAGTTACCGTCCTGATCTATGAGCGCCCATGTGTCCTGCGTCATGTTTGCGGGCAGATTCCGCAAAATCCACGCGGCATGCAAATCTACCACGATCACGCCGTTGCCATCGCTGGTACGCAGCGCGTAATGCACCAGTGGGCTGTTCTCGTCCATATCCTGATCTATGGCGAAGGGAGAGACGAACACGCTCCCCGGCGAAAGCGCCATCGCCTGCTGGAAATAGGCGAACTCCGAACGATCGCGCAATTCGTTCTTAGGAATCGAACGAACAGTCTTGCCATCCGAGTCCACCCGCACCACTTCGCGCCCGCTGCCATCTATGTAGCGCAGGTTCTGCACCATCGGACGCACCGAGAGTAGCACCATGAAATCCTGTGCCGCTTCATCGCGCCACACGTCAATTTGCGACGAAGGGGCTTTGTCTGCCATCAACTGACGCAATTTAGCGAGGCTGCGGAGTTGCGACAGGAACAGCGCATCACCCTGCGCTTGTGCCAATGACCGCACAATATGTTGCGCCTGCAACTGCACTTCACGCTCTGCGCCATCCAGTGCTTGTTGCGACAGGACTCGGCTGGTGAAAAAATAACCATAGAACCCTATTTCGACCACCGGGATGAGCAGCACCGCTAGAAACGCGATAATCAGCTTCTTACGCAGCCCGGTGAAGATGGAGGGTGAGGCGGGGACGGCAGGTTGCAGGGCGCTCATCACGAATCCTCACGATTACAGCCCACCCCTTCTGTGAGCGTGTAACCCACAGAAGGGCGGCTGTCGAATGGAGTTACTACTTGAGGTCTTCCAGAACTTGCAGGTCTTTCGCACCGTTGCGGAAACGCACCACAAGGCTTCCGATGTAAACGACCAGAATGGTGAAGATCACGCCGAGGCCGAGGAACAGATACGCGACGGTATCAGGCGTGACGACGGCATTTGTTTCATTCATGAGGGTTATCCTTTTCCTCTAGGTGATGTTCGCAGTGTTCAATCAGTTCGACAGATTGTTCAAACGAGCCTGCTCGACGCGGCGATTCAGGTTCTCAAGGCGGATACGCCACCACACCAGCGCCGGGGTGACGAGGCAGCACCAGATGGCGCTGTTCATGCCCAACGTCGCCTTCATGTTGCTCGCCATCTCAAAGCTGCCCTGTGCATTCACCGGGCTGGGACCAATCACGACGGGGTGAATGGTGTCGGGGCGAATGCGGGTAATCATGAAGGTGATAATCACAGTGGCGATTGCCAGAATGCTATAAACAGCGGCGAACGAACGACGGCGATCGGCGTTATCAATGCCGCCGCGCAGCATAAAATAGGCCGCGTAGGTCAGAGACATGATCGCCGCCGAGGTCAGACGAGGATCCCACGTCCACCACGTATTCCACGTCGGACGTGCCCACACCATGCCGGTGATGAGCGTAATCAGCGAAAGTGTGAATCCCACTTCCACCCCCGCCAACGACAGGATGTCCCACTTCACATTACGGGTACGCAGATAGGCTGCGCCGCCGATTAACGCCGCGACGAAAGCCACCGACGCACCGGAGAATGCCGAAACGTGTACGTAGAAAATGCGCTGCACTTCACCCTGCGTGGTATCCGTGCCGGCATAGAACAACGCCATGCCCAACCCGACGGCGAAGCCGATGAAGGCCAGTAGCGAGAAGATTTTCAGGAATGGCAGACGATCGGTCTGCTTCGACACCACATCCGACGATTGCGGAATGGCATTGGTGGGCATAGACGGTGCTGCGGTCATGTTCAGTCCTCTCCTCGAAAACTCTTGTGATGTTGGATGACCCCTCCGGCGCTCCCTTGTGGAAACCGGAGGGTATAGATGTTCAGTCTTGATTGTCCTGCTGCATGAGCGTCATCAATTCGGCTTTCAGGGCGCTGCGGCGCTTCTCGTAAACCGCTTTCTTGATTTTGCCTTCTTGATGGCTCTGATCGAGATCAGCGATTTCTTTGACCAGCGCGGCGATTCGCGGCTGATTCGCGTTACCCGCGTTCGTGCTGGCAAGTGAAGCTGTGCCGATGGAACGCATCAGTTGGCGTTCCTTGTAGAACAGGAAACCAGCACCAGCTACGGCAATCGCACCGATGGTGATGAACACGTAGGCCAGCACAGGTGTTGCCGACTGCGCCGCAACGGTAGCGGTGCTGCCTGCCCCGGAAGTCGAGCCGGTACTGGCAGCAGTCTGCGGTTCGCCAGACACAGTGTAGACGAGAGCTTCACCCGCTGGCAGCGCGTTCAGGTTGCCATAACTGGTGGCCGAGCCATGTGGCGAATTACCATTGGTTGCACTACCGAGCGTCGTGATATTGTCGCCTGTGATGGTCAGGCCAGCAGTATCTACCATCACCTCGAAGCCCGCCATCAACGGGTAATTCAGATTGCGCGTCAGTGTCACGCCTGCGCTGTTGTAAGGCATGGTATAGAGCAGGTGGAAGATGTGGGTTTGCCCCGGCACAACCGGAAGCGTGTCCGTCATCTGCTTGCCGTCTGCACTATAGATGTAGCGACTGCTCTGCTGACTGAATTGCGTCAGCGTTGCACCTTCCGGCGCAGACACGCTCACGGAAGTCGCACCATCCGTGCTGCGGTACATACGGTCTGACGTGTTGGTGAACGACAGGATTTCAATCACTGTCAGTTCGCCGTCCGCCACGCTCACCTGTGACGAGAACCCGTCAATCGCTACCACGCTCACATCGTCGGTAGCTTCGTAGATGCTCACAGGCAGATCGAGCGCATGCGATTGCGGGTCACCCGGAACCACTTCGCTGGCAAAGGTTGTGCCGTTGTAATCCACCGTGACGGCATAGCCCATATCGGCTTTCATCTCGACATCGCTGAACAGGAACGCGCCGCTATCATCCGCCACGCCCTCTGTGGTGGTATCCGAGGTGAAATTCTGGTCAACCACATGCAGCGTGACCGCCAGCCCCGGCGGAACCGTGCCGCCCGCTGTGCCGTTGCTGATCTGCCCGATGATTGCAGTGGTAGCCGGCGTGCCTGCTTCGGCGGTCGCCAGCGGTTCAGCCGCGCCCGCTTCGGCGGTTGCCAGCGGTTCGGCTGCACCTGCTTCGGCGGTTGCCGATGCGGCGGGCATTGTGCCGCTGGAGAGACCATACACATAGTTGGCGACTGACCAGCGCTCGTTTTCCGAGAGCTTACTCGCCCACGGTGGCATGAGCGTGTCCAGCTTGCCGTTGGTGATGATGGTGAAGTAATCCTGCGGGGTTTTGCCCGCAATGGTCGCGGCGGCGGTGAAATCCAGCGGTACAGGAACTTGCCCGGTCTTGACCAGTTCACCATCGCCCTGCCCGCCCGTGCCATGACAGCGCGTGCAGTGCTGGGCGAAAATGTTCGCTCCCAGCGCCAGATCAGGTTCGGTATCCGGTGCGACGACAGTGGCGCTACTGGCGGCAGCACCGCCCATTGCGCCGGAACTAATCGCCTCTTTCTGCGCGTCCGCCTGATCGGGCGGCAGCGTGGATACGACTTGCGGTTCGCCAGCCAGCCCTTCGCAGGCTGCCAGCAGGAGAACGAGCAGCAGGCTCGTGATCCACATTAAAGAACGGTGTTGCTGAAACCTCACGAGCTAATCTCCTGCGCCAGTCTTGGCTTTGCGGTACTTGGCAATAGCTTCTTCAACTGCTTCATCCAGCGCGGCATCGGCGACGACGGGTGCAACCGGGGCGACGGCTTCGCGGCGCTTATTATTTTTGGCGGCGGGGGCGGGAGTGACGTTCAGTGCCTCCAACTTTTGCAGAATTTGCACACCACGTTCCGCCCAGACAGCGCGTTCGGTCTGATATGTATCCTGCGCCAGCTTGCCGGTCTGGTAATCGTCATCCAGATCGCGGATGGTCGATAGGACGCGCTCATAGGTCGCCAGCAGCGCATCGCGGGTTTGCCCGGAGCGCATCAGCGCATTGTTGATCGGCGCTGATTTGTAGCGGATGTAAGGCAGCACCAGCACGGCTAACGTCACCAGCGCCATCATCACCGCGAGGATTAATCCAGTAATGCTCATTGTTGATTAT
>CAIVEA010000753.1 GCA_903904765.1 uncultured Chloroflexota bacterium | reverse complement strand
TAGCATTTTTGATAATCTATTCCCGAATCCACCCTCCCCCCGCCATTCTGCAAAATCCGCTATGATTGAGCGTGTAGCGTGGTGCGCCTGTAAGGAGTTCGCTGATGACCATTCACCCTGCATACGACTGGCGCGAGGCCGTCCGGTTGGCGCTGATTTCGCGCATGATGGACGAACTGGAAGAAAATGAACTCGTTCCGCAAGGGCGGGTGACGTATCAGTTTTCGGCGCGGGGGCATGAGTTGAGCCAACTCTTGCTGGCGCAGCAGATGACCCGCCCCTACGACACCGCCAGCACCTATTACCGCAACCGTCCTTTCCTGCTTGGTTGCGGGCTGACCCCGCAGGAGGCGCTGGCCTCCGACATGGCGCGGACGACCAGCATGAGCGCCGGACGCGATGTGGGCGTGGTGTTCCACATGCTGCGGCGCGGGCGGGCGATGGTGCTGCCGGCGGTGGCAGACGTGGGCGGGCAGTATACGCCCGGCGTAGGCTGCGCGCAGGCGATGGTCTACCGCAAAGACGTGCTGAAGGATGACCTGATTGGCGACAGCATTGTGGTGATCTTCGGCGGCGACGGCTCGGTGGCCTCCAACGGGTTCTGGGCGGCGCTCAATGTGTCCACCACGCTGCGGTTGCCGGTGCTGTTCGTGATCGAGGACAACGATTATGCGATCTCTGTGGTGGGGCCGCGGCAAACCCCCGGCGGCAATATCGCCATGAACCTCGCCGCCTTCAAGAACCTGCACATCTGGGATGGCAGCGGCAGTGATCCGGCGCAGACCGCCGCGCTAGTGTCGGAGGCGGTGGAGACCGTGCGCCGCTGGGAAGGGCCGGGGCTACTGCGGCTCTCCGTCCCCCGCTTGTCGGGGCATTCCAGTGTGGATAACCAGACGTATAAGCCGCCGGCGCGGGTGGCGGATGAACAACGTCGCGACCCGATTCCGGCACTAAAGGGCTATTTAGTCCCCACGCTGCTGAGCGAACTGGAATGGGAAGAAATGCACGACGAGGCGGCCGCCACACTGCGGTTGGCCTGTGATACTGCCGAACGCGACTCGCGCCCTGATCCGGCAACGGTTACTCTGGGCGTGTTCTCCGATCCCGCGCATCCGCAGCGCGTGGGCGGGCTGGTGGGCGAGGGGGTTACGCTGCCTGCCGGAACAGATGTGCCGCAACCGCCGTCGCCCTCGCGCATGAATATGGTGGAGGCCATCCGCCGCACGCTGGATGTGGAACTGGGTGTGAATCCGCGCTGCCTCGTGTTCGGTGAGGATGTGGGCTACAAGGGCGGCGTTCATGCCGCGACGGTGGGCTTGCAGGCCAATTATGGCGAAGGTCGCGTGTTCGATACTAACCTTTCCGAAGAAGGGATTATTGGCCGTTCGGTGGGGATGGCCTATTTCGGCTTAGTGCCCGTGCCGGAAATTCAGTTCCGCAAATATGCCGACCCCGCCACCGAGCAGATCAACAATCTGGGGACGATTCGCTGGCGCAGCAACAACGACTTCGCTGCGCCCGTTGTTATTCGTGTGCCGGGGGGCTTCCGCAAAATTGGTGACCCTTGGCACAGCGTCACCAGCGAGGTCACGTTCACTCATCAGCCGGGGCTGATGTTCGCCGTGCCTTCCAACGCCGAGGACGCGGTGGGGTTGTTGCGGACGGCGCTGCGCGGCAACGATCCGGTCATCTTCTTCGAGCATCGCTATTTGCTGGATGCGGCATGGGCGCGTCGTCCGTATCCCGGCGATTCGTATATGCTACCGTTCGGTAAGGCGGCACGGGTGCGCGAGGGGCGCGATCTGACGGTGGTGACATGGGGCGCGATGGTCGAACGCTGCGAACAGGCGGCGGATGCACTGGGCGCATCGGTGGACATTCTGGATTTGCGGACGCTCGTCCCGTGGGACAAAGACGCTGTGCTGGAATCCGTCCGCAAGACGGGCAAGGCGCTGGTGGTACATGAGGATATTCTATTCGGCGGGTTCGGCGCGGAAGTGGCGGCAGTGATCGCCTCCGAAGGGTTCGCCTACCTCGATGGGCCGGTGGAGCGTTTCGGCGCACCCAGCGCCCCTGTGCCGTTCAGCACGGACTTGATGGAAGGCGTTATCCCGCGTGCCGAGGGCATCAAGGCGAAAATGACCGATTTGCTGGCATACTAACTAACTCTGCTGTGACCCTCATCCCCCGTCCCCTTCTCCCTTATGGCGAAGTGGAGTAAGAGGATTAATAGCTCCTAAATCCCTCGCTCTGAGGGACTACAGGGTGGGGGGC
>CAIVEA010000752.1 GCA_903904765.1 uncultured Chloroflexota bacterium | reverse complement strand
TCTGAACAGTTAAAGATGCCGAATTCCCTGACGAAGCCCAAAAGTTGCCTTAGACTAACAGGGAACTCTCATGTTTCATCCTAAGAATACCTCTAAAATCTTAACCGGTATATTGAGACACACCGAATGGTCTAGGTAGTCCTCTATTCGATCAACGCACGATGACCACGCCCAGTTCCAGATAGTCGCGTCCGGCGCGGGTGGGCAGCCGTTCGGCGGGGTTATCGCGGTTATACAGGCCGAGAATGAGCAAGTAATCGCCAGCGGGTAGGTCGGCGGGGATGGCGAGGCCGTGCCGATCCAGCAGGTTTTCACCCACTGTCCATGCGGTTGTGGGCAGCGACCCGCCGCCCGGTTCGCTATCACGCTGTGCCACCAACACCCCGCCCGCGTTGAGCAATTGCACGAATACCTTGTAAGGCGCGGTCAGCGGCGCGTCGGTACGCCATTCCAATTCGAGTTGCAGCACATCACCCGCCTGCACGGTGCGGCTGCTGAGAGCGTAGTGTTCCAACCAGATTGAGTCGCCAAAGGGCGCATGTGCCGCCACCTGCGCCTGCATCGTGGCGGGCGTGGCGTAACGGGCGAAGCGCACCTCGCCGTACCACACATCATCTCCCGCCGCGAACGCCTCGGCATCCAACGTAGACTCAACGATGTGGTTAGGATCGCGCTCGTTATCGCCCCAATACAGCACGATAATGCGGTCATAATCGGCGATAATCTGCCGGACTGCCGCCAGCGTCACCGCGTCGTCCCCGCCCAGCCCTTCCGGCAGACCGAACACGGGCGCATCGCCGTGATAATAGAAATCGAACACTTCGCGCTGATTAGGTGCATTCAGGATGATCGCATCACCGGGGCGCAAATCCGCGCTGATGCGGGCAGCCATCGCCCGGTAATCGGAACGCTGATACTGCGCGTCGCTATACAGTGGTGGAACGCCCGCCGCAAAATAGGCCATCAACCAGCCCGCTTGCAGCAGCGCGAAGGCCAGCGTCAGCCGATCAGTGCGCCCGCCGCGCCGCGCCGCCTGCCACCAACCGCCTAACCCCGCACCCATCCACAGCGCCAGCCCGATCTGTGCGGGCAGCAAAAACTTCAAGTTGGCGGGACGAAACAGACCGAGCAGCAGAAATATCCCCACCGGAACGACTAGCCAGAACAAAGGCATCCCCAGTCGCCACACCATCCCCCGCCCGCACAGCGCCAGCCACAACAACGCCCCGCCGCTGAGTAAGAGCAGCATGATCGGGATGAAGCTGTCGCTGTGGTCAATACGGGTATAGGCCATGCCGAACGTCAGCCACCCGCTGATGGTCGCCAGCGCCTCGCCTGCTGGAATGGGCGCGCCCGTACTAGGCCACTGAGTCACCTGCCGCAGCGCGGTGGGCAGCAGTGGCGCGAACAGCAGCAGCGCCAGCACGTTCGCCAGCACAAACGCCACCAGCACCCGCCACCGGGATAGTACGGAATTCTTCCCCTCGCCCTGAGGGAGAGGGGTCAGGGGTGAGGGTAACGCCACACCAACTAGCAGCACCGCCCCTTGCGCCAGCATCACGAACGGGTAGGCATATTGGGTGTACAGCCCTGCCGCGTTCACCAGTCCCAGCGCCAGCACGGTTTTCCAGCCGCCGCCGCGCAATAGCGTCACCAGCAGCGCCATCCCTGCTGCCGCCCACAATCCGAGCAGCGCATACATCCGCGCTTCCTGCGCGTAGTAAATGCTGAAAGTGTTCAAAGCCGTGAAGAAAGCCGCCGCCAACCCCACCACCGGATTGAACAGGCGGTGTCCCATCTGGTAGACCAGCGCCACCGTGAGCAGGCTGGCGAACGCCGAGAGCGAACGCAGCGCCACTTCACTCTCACCCACAAGACTGCGCCAGCCCGCCAGCAACCAGTAGTAGCCGGGGGGATGAATATCGCGGGCGGCATTCTCGGCAATCGCCACGACATCCCGCCGCGCCTGCACCAGCGCGTTGCCCTCGTCATTCCAATAGGACTGCGCCCCGATTTGATGCAAGCGCAGCGCACCCGCCAGCAGCAGTAGCGCCAGCGCCACGCCCATCACCCACTTCGCCCCGCCGCTTACGTTATCCATAACCGACCTCTGGGTGGAGTATGCGAAAAATGCGTCGTCTTTCGTAGGGATACGACGCATGTCGTGTCCGTTGTAGGGGGGCAATCGGCGGACACGGCTTGCGCCGCATCCCTACAGAATGCGCTCGCTCTTGCTCCCCTCGCCTTGAGGGAGAGGGGTTGGGGGTGAGGGCATTCATCCCCCTCATCGTCGTACCCGCAGAATGTCGCGCAGCGCCAGCAACACCAGCGTCAGCAGCGCCGTCCCCAGCGCCCCGTATGGCACAAGGTTCTCGTAAGCGCGGTTGAGCACGGTGATCGAATCGAGCCGCATCGGTCTTCCGGTGGCGGGGACGATGTGGAAGGTATGCTCACCGGGCAGCAGCGCCGAACATAGCACCGTCACATGCCACTCGTCCGCCGCCAGCTCATGCGTACAATGACCGCCCGCCAGCGTATTCTGCCCGTCCACCTGTACCGAGAGTGCGTCGCCGCCCTCGCGCCAGCGCAAAATCACTTCTGTGCCGTAAGCGCGGAAGGTGGCTTCAGTGGTTTCCACCGCCGTCCCGAACTCTGCACCCGGCGTTTCGACCTGCGTTTGTCCCTGCGGATAGCTCACCGCCCAGTGTTCGGCCTGATGCACGCCAGCATACAACACGGGTTGCTGCTGTGTGATAAAGGTTTTCATACTATCGTACACGGGCAGCGGCGTGAAATCCGGCTCGACCATGCGGAAGTAATAAAACGCCTGATTGCGCTCGTAATCGGCAGCGCGTTTGAAGAACCAGTAACTAATGTTGCCCAGCCACGGCCATTCTTCCTGCGCCCGCTGATAGGCCAGCGGCATATAGCGTGCCGCCTGCTCCTCGGTGACAATGCCGAAGTTGCCGTACTGCGAGGTGACGATAGAGGGGTCTTCCGGTTGCGGATTCCACGCCGCCTCGCTGATCCAGATGGCTTTGTGTGCGTCCCCGTTGGCGACCATCACATCGCGGATGTACAGGTGACGGGCATAGGTTAGCGTCATCGGGCGCAAACGGCGATCGGTCGGACCGCTGAAGAAGCCGTACCCCTGCGCCGACATCACATCGAAGCACGCCCCCGCCCCCGCGTCATACATGCGCTGGAGGAAGATGAAATCGTTCAGGTTACGATCAGTGAGTGACACCGTGGGCGACAGCGGCCCGCTGATGACCACGATGTTCGGGTCAACCGCTTTCAGCGCGTCGTAGGTGCGGCACAGCAGGTCAGTATACGCTTCGGGATTGACAGGTGCGTTGCCCCATTCGGGGTAAATATTCGGCTCGTTCCAGATTTGATAGTAGCGGATGCGCCCTTTGTAGCGTTCTGCCACCGTCGCGGCATAGTTGACGAAATCCTGCACATCGTCAGGCGGCGCGAAATCGCCACTGTCAGGGTTGGCGCGTGTCCACACCGGCGGGTTATCCAACCGCGCCTGAATCTGAATGCCGTAGCGTTCAGCTAGGTCTACGATGTTGTCGTACTTGTCCCACGCACTGACCGCGTCTGCCGTGCCGTCGCCGTTCAGATCGTTGCGCCGATCTTCAAAATCCCCGCGCCCGTGAATCTCGATATCCGCCCACGGGAACTGTTGCCGGATCATCTTGAAGCCAGCATCGGCGATCATTTGCAGGCTGCGTTCGCGCTTGGCGATTTCCACTTCTTGCTGCAAGAAGGTGTTGATTCCATAGGGCGGCACATCAGCATGAGCAATCGGCACATCGGGGCGGGTGACGGGCGGCGGACGCAGGATGTTACCCGACCATTCAACCATGCCGCGCACTTGGCTGAGGGGGTCTTCTTCGCCCGTCAGCGACCAGAACACCTGCCATGCCGCGCCGTGAGCCGCCAGATCGAGCGCCAGCAGCCCGCCGAGAATCAGCAGCGCCGCCAGCAGTAGGACGGCGCGTTTGTGTGTGTGAATGAGGGTATTCATGCCGCGATTATAGCCGATGAGCGCGGTCTGTGGCAGGCGAAACCCTCACCCTGTAGTCCCTCAACCCTCATGGTGAGGGGCATAAGCATAAGCCTTTTATTCCCTTCTTCATGAGGGAGAAGGGTTGGGAATGAGGGTAACTGCATCACTAGGGCGGCGTAGCTTCGGGCGTGGCCTCTGGCAGCGTGAATAGCACACTATCCAGAATCGCCTGTATTTCGCCGCTGCTGGTATCCATCACCGTGATCGGGTCGCCATACACGTAAAAGATGAAGTTCAGGCCGTCATTTTGCAGCCCCGCGAACCAGCCCCGTGTATCCGGCAGTTCCGGGCAGTCCACCGCCGCGAACTGCGTCCCCACCGCCGACAGGTTGCCCACGCGGAAGGTGCGCTTCAGATCAGTCCCCACGTTGCAGTTGGCCTCCACAATCGCCAAGCGCAGCAAGCGCAGCCCATCCGACCACAAATCGGGCGCGGAAGGCGTGCCGTTCTGCGGCATCGGGTTGAACAGGTTGGGGAAGCCCCACAGCAGCACAATCGTGCCTGTGCCACCCGTCACCGGCCCTGAATAGGCCACGAACGGCACAGTGCGAATGGTATTGTCGGCATCCGGCATCACCAGCGCGTCGTTTTGCGCCACCTGCCAACCATCGGGCAAAGTGATCGTCAGCGGCGGCTGAATGGATTTGCCCAGCGTGGGCGGCAGCGTGACCACAATCGGCGTTTCGGTCGCTGTCGGTTCGGGCGGCAGCGTGGCGCGGGGGGCGGGCGTGTTGGTGGGAGCCAGCGCCGTCAGCGTAGCCTCCACCGCCGCCTGCACATCTGCCATCGCGGTCGGGGGAACGGTCGGGGCAGCCGGCGTGCCGCCACAGGCCGCCAATAGGCAGGCCGCGATCAGCACCAGCCCGCCTCGCAGAAAACTGTGAACGATGAAACGCATCTACGCGCCGCCTCGCAGGTTAGTCAGTTGAGTGGCGGCGCTGGAAAACGCGGTCGCCCCCGCCTGCGTGAGCGTTAGCCCCTGCTGGGCGTTCACCGCCGGATTGCCCGCCGCGCAGCCCGAATCGAACAGCGCCCAACTTTGACGCACCGCGCCCAATCCGGTATTCACCAGCCCCGCGATCAGCGCCAGATCGGGAGACGCAGTGGCGACATCCTCCGGCAGCATGTAGTCATCGGGCAGCACAGGCCGTTCCGCACCGCAGCCCGCCGTGCCAGCGCCCGTCGTGGAGTCCGTCCAATACTGGTTCAGCAGCGTATTCGCGCCACGAAACGCGGTCATATCGTCAATGATGGTTTGCAGCGCCACGATATGCGGACGCAAATCTATCGCTTGCGTGGTCGTCACAGATTCTGTCGGCACAACCGTCGCTTGGTCAACCGCTGGTGGCTGCGTGGGCTGGGTTTCGGCGGTGGGCGCAGGGGGCAGCGTGGCCTCCTGCGGAACAGATGTAGCGGGGATGGCGGGTTCAGCCGTCGGGACGCTACCGCCGCTGGCGGGCGCTTTCAGCACCCCCGGCAGCACGAAGGCCGCCGCCGCGATCAGCAGCGCCGACACGAGCAACCCCAGCATCAGCTTGACCAGATTCCGCACCGGCCAGCGCAACCGATGACCGAACTTGCCGCGCAGCGCGACATCTTCCAGAACCTGCATGGTCTGGTCGGCCTTGTCACCTTTCAGCGCAGCTTCCAGACTGCGAAACATCCCCAGCGCATAGGCAGCGGCCTCCCGCACACGGGGATCGCTGTCGTTCTTATAGGTCTGCGCCAGCGCCGTAATCGCCATCGGATCACCCGCCTCGCCCAGCCATTCGGCGGCCTTGCGGCGTGTTCCGGGGTCTTTAGAGGCAAGTTGCTTAATTCGGGCTTTAACTTCGGCCTCAAATACTTCCAGTTCAGGCATAACCTTCCCTCAGCAGAACACAGGCGGCATCTGAACATCATTGTGCATCAACTTGGCTTAAACCGCCAAACGAAGATTGAAACAAAACTGCCCTGCCCCGCACGTGGGAAAAGTTTCGGGCATTGTGTTTTCCCCTCTCCGAGCTGTACTCAGCGGTTGGGAGAGGGGGAAGGGGGCGAGGGCGGCGGGGTTATTTCTTCTCCGGCACCGCGAAGAACATACGCCCGGTATCTTTGTTGATGAACTTAGTCACCACAACCGTGATGGTACGATCCATAAAGGCTTTGCCGCCTTCCACCACCACCATCGTGCCATCTTCCAGATAGCCCACGCCCTGATCGGCCTCGCGCCCTTCTTGAATGATGCGAATAGGCAACGTATCACCGGGCAGGAAGATCGAGCGCACCGCATTGGAAAGCGAATTGACGTTCAGCACCACCACGCCCTGCGTTTCGGCAATCCGATTCAACGGATAATCGTTGGTGATGATCGGGGCGTGCATCCGCAGCGCCAGCGCCACCAGCTTATCATCCACCTCCACAATGCCCGGCACTTCGTCTTCCACGATCTTGAAAGGCATCATGCCATCGCGCTGCAACTCGTTCAGCTTGGATAGGCCGTGCCGTCCACGATTGCGCCGCAGCGTATCCGCCGAGTCCGCCACCTGATGAAGTTCGTCAATCACAAAGCGCGGCACACACAACGTCCCACCGATGAACCCCGTCTTAGCGATGTCCACCACACGACCATCAATCAACACACTGGTATCCAGCAGAATCATGCGATCTGAACCACTAAGCAGCCCACGCGCCCGTTGATTGCCAGAAGTGTTGAACAGACCGATCAATTCTTTGGCACGCACCCGGAAAATGGTGAAGCCCAGATAGCCAAAGATGACCGACGCACCAATCGGCAGAATGCTGCCCAACGGCGGGTTTAGTAGCGACAGCGGGTAGGCCAGTAGCAACGCCGTGACGAGGCCAATCGCCAGCCCGAACAGCGAAGTGAACAGCGACTCGACGGGCAATTCGGTAATCATTTTGCGGGCTGCCCGCACCGGACGCACCGACAGCCACGGGCCGATGAGCAAGCCGAGCAGCACGCCCACCATCGAGAACACGATGGACACCAACGTGACAGGCAGTCCGAGCAACGGCGCTGCATCCGCGCCCAACCGCGCTCCGAACAGCGCAAACAAGATGAGGCCAACCAGACGAGACAGCAGATCAGGAGTCATTGCGTTTCACTTTCCACGTCCGCAGCCCTGCGGGGGTTCACAGATGAACGGGCGAACAACCGACCCATCGCTAAACAGGTCATAGCGCAGAGCAAACAAGACGTAACTAATAATTTCCGTTTCACTCTAGCACTTACCGATAGGTGCGTCAATGAATGTTTACCCGCTTCAACAACTTCTTAGATTCAGCATGAAGTTCTCACCGTCGTTTCACCTGTTTCAGGCCCACTTACCGCTATAATGCGCTTGTGAAAGCATGAACAAAGGGTACTCAGGATGTGGCGATGGATTGCGCTGTTTCTGGCGGCGCTGCTGGTGATCGTGTTCGGATTCAGCTTGATCGACTCCAGTGGAGGCGGGACGGTGGGAGCGCAGGTGCAATTTATGGGCAGCGCGGCGGATGCCAGCGGCTTCGCCCGCGCCGTCGAACCCCGCGAGTGGCAGTTCCCGCAGGATTTCGGCGCACATCCCGAATTCCAAACCGAGTGGTGGTACTACACGGGCAACGTGGATACGGCTGATGGACGACATTTCGGCTATCAATTCACGCTTTTTCGCCGCGCCGTGCTGCCTACCGCCCCTGCTGGAGACTCCGAATGGCGCACCGACCAGTTGTACATGGCGCATTTCGCTGTGAGTGATGTGGCAGGCGGTCAGTATTATCATCAGCAGCGGTTCAGCCGGGGCGGGGCAAGTTTGGCAGGCGCAACGAGTGATCCGCGCTATCACATCTGGCTGGAAGATTGGGGTGTGGTCGCACTGGATGATGCCACACAGCGAACACAGATTCGTGCCGACGCGGGCGATTTTGCCATCGAACTGACGCTGGAACAAACCAAGCCGCCCGCCCTTCAGGGGGATAACGGCTTGAGTCCTAAAAGTGACGAACCCGGCAACGCCAGCTACTACTACTCGCTCAGCCGCTTGCTCACCAGCGGCACGATCCGCGTAGGCGACCACACCTACTCCGTCAGCGGCGCGACGTGGAAAGATCACGAGTTCAGCACCAGTGCGTTAGGAGCAGACGCGCAGGGCTGGGACTGGTTCGGTTTGCAGTTAGACGACAACCGCGAATTGATGCTGGGGCAAATCCGCCTGAAAGATGAGGGGCGCGAACCGGCCTTCGGCGGCCTGCTGGTGAACCCGGACGGCAGCGCCCGTTACCTGCCTGCCAGCGCCTTCACCTTCGAGGTGTTGGACACATGGCAAAGCCCGCACACCGCTGCGACTTATCCGGCTGCATGGGCGATACAAGTGGATGTAGGCGAGTCTGCGCCGCTGCGCCTGACGTTGCGCCCGCTGCTGGCTGACCAAGAGTTACATGGCAGCGGCGGCGTGGACTACTGGGAAGGTGCGGTGCGAATCGAAGGGGATGCCAGCGGCTACGGCTATGCCGAACTGACAGGCTATGTGCAGGCGATGGCAGGGCGCTTCTAACGCCTATTTGCGGTGCTGCGGCACACACACGCGGAAGGTGCTGCCGACATTCGGTTGACTTTGAACGTTGATCTCGCCATGATGCAGATCAATGATCTTACGCGCAATGGTCAAACCAATGCCCGCCCCGCCCCGGTTGACCGGGCGGGCGCTGTCGCCGCGATAAAAATGTTCAAAAATGTGCGGCAGATCGGTGGGGGAGATGCCAATCCCGTCATCCTGCACCTCCACCTGAACGGCGGTATCATCGGCGCTCACCCGCACCTGAATCTGTCCATCAGTCCGCGTATATTGCACGGCGTTCATCAGCATACATTTCAGCGCCCGTGCCAGTTGCGCCGCGTCCGCATTGACCATCACAGGGACATCCGGCGCACTGAATCTCAACACACGCTGCTGAATGCGGTTGGAGGATTTCATCTCATCCACAAGACTGCGAACCACTTCACTGATATTCATCAGATGCAGCGTGAAGGTGATCGTTTCGCTATCCAGATACGACATATTCAGCATGTCATCTACGACATTGGCTAGGTGCTGAGTCTGTTCATCAATCGAATTGAGATAATTCCCCACCACTTGTACAGCATTCTGGGTTTCTAATTTCTTGCGAACGAGATAGGTGCTGGTATTGATGATACTCAACGGTGTCCGCAGATCATGCGATGCATCATTCACGAACTGGCGCAGCACATCCACACGGGCGTTCTGCTTGAGCAATTCCAGATGTTCCTGTTCGTAGCGGCGGCGTTCGGAAATGTCGCGCACCATGCTCTGCACATACAGTGGCGAACCATCCATTGCCCTTATTAAAGCCAGTTTGATTTCGCCCGGATACGTGCTGCCATCTTTGCGATACAAGGTGCGCTGGAACGAAGGTATATCTTCACCTTCCATCAAACGATTCCACGTTTGTTCAGCAGCCTCGCGTTCATTTTCGACAATTGTCAACGTGGCGCTGCGACCAATCAACTCCTCGCGTCTGTACCCATATTGCTTCAGCGCCTGCCTGTTCGCAGCGATAATCCGCCGATCCAGTTCCAGCAACAAAATGGCATCCCCGGCCTGCTCGAACAATTGGCGGAAGCGTTGTTCGCCCTCGGCGGCGGCTTGCTCGGCACGGATGCGGTCAGTAATGTCAATGCACGAGCCGATGTAACCGATGAACGTCCCATCCTCCAACAGGCGCGGCGAGGCATTCTCCAGCAACCAGCGGTATTCGCCATCGTGCCGCCGCTGGCGATACATCATTTCAAACGACGCTTGCTCGGTGAAAGCACTGATGAAAGCCACCCAGTATCTCGGCTTATCTTCGGGATAAATTCCGTCCACACGGGCATTCGCAATCTCATCCTCCAGCGAACGTCCGATGAATTGCACCCAACTTTTGTTGAAATAATCGTATTCCCGCCGCGCATCCGTCGTCCAAATCATGACGGGTGCGGTATCCGCCATAATACGGAAACGCGCTTCGCTCTCGATCAAATGGTGCGCCTGTTGCCGCAACAAATTCGATTCGCGCTGGCGCACATAAGCCGCCCCCACCGACAGCACCACCGACAACGCCGTGAGCAGCAGCATCAGCAGCCCCATAGGGACGGATAACACAGGCAGCACGAAGATGAGTGTCACAATACCTACCACATCCACCACTGTCGTGCAGATCAGAACAGGTATGTCCAGCACGAATCCGGTCAACATGGTCGTCAGCGGGATAAAGGCCAGCAGCAGCGTCAGCGTGGTATCCGCCAGCGCCATCTGTACACAAGCGACGCGAGCGACGATGAGCGCCAGCAACGATGCGAAGCGATAAAAGCGCGTCCGGCTGAGGCCATAGCAGACAATGAGGACAATTTGTACATCTACCGAAACTACCTGAAACACCCCGAACTGACCGGGAAACAAGTGGCTGATGACAATCAAGAACATCCCGATGCCGAGGAAAAGGAGCAGCGCGGAAGATAGCGCATACGCACGGCGACGGTCATCCAGTTGTGTGAGTGCAGCAGCAGGTTCGGTGAGCATGCCGTGCAGGCGCTTCAACCAGTTCGGCGCTTGGATTCGGAGTAAGAGTGGTTTGTCGCCTGTCAAAAACGATATACCTCATATCTATCTGTAACAAATCATAATATATATGACTTCAAATGACCAGTACCATAGCATGCTATGAATTAAAGGCACTATCGTGGAAAATGAATTCCTAGGTTTCCGATTAGGAAGGATTAGACCGATGAAGTTCCGCTGGTACTGGTTCTTATGGATTCTCATTATCCCGACGGCGCTGGCGCTGGCACAAGCGCCCGACCCGATCAACGCGGCACTACGCGACCTGAGCGCCCGCGCTGGCAAAAATATCACCGTGAGCGATCTGGACAACTGGAGTTATGAACAGGCGCTGTTCGAGGACACTTCGTTGGGATGCCCGCAACCGGGCGTGGTCTATGCACAGGTCAAAACCAGCGGGTTCAAATTCACGCTCACCTATGCTGGCACGGATTTTGACTATCGTGTGTCCAACGATCAGACCATCGTCATCGCCTGCGGCTCTACCCTCGCGCCGCCTGTTGTTCCAGTTTGTCCCCCACCCGGCGATACCGCCTACCTGCAACCGCGCCTGACCATCGGCGCACAGGGGCGCGTGGAGAACAACGGCTTCCCGAACGTAGTGCGTGACCAACCCGGCACCAGCGGTCGCTATCTGGGCGAAATGCCACCGAACGCGCTATTCACGGTGCTGGATGGGCCGCGATGCAGCACTCTCGATAAGATCGTGTGGTGGCAGGTGAATTACAACAACACGCTCATCGGCTGGACGGCAGAAGGCAAGGACGGCGATTACTGGCTGGAACCGCCGGACTTGGCGCTCACCCCGACAGCCTCCGTCGGTACGCCCGCCCCGCTGAACGTCTCCATTGCCGGAACGGTGAGCAACCTCGGCAACTACGGCGCACCGCTGGCGTTGCTGGAAGGCAGCCAGAAGATCGCCGTCGGCAGCCCTGCCGGAACGGTAGTGGTGGCTGACCTGCGGACGAATACCCGCCTGTACGAAACGCCGGGACAGGGCGGCGCGATCACTGCGCTGACCGCTGGCATGGATACCCGCGCCAACGTGCCGCTGCTGGCCTCAGGCAGCGCGGATGGCGTGCTGGTGCTATGGGCGAATACGACAGGAACCTTCATGCAGCGGGCGCGGCTGACCGCTCCCGGCGCGGTGGGCGGCATCGCGGCCCTGGCCTTCAGCCCGGATGGCAGCCTGCTCGCTAGCAGCGCCGGAGATGGCATTGTGCGTTTGTGGGATACGGCAAGCGGGGCGCTGTTGAGCAGCTTGAGTGGGCATACCGCCCTCGTCACCAGCCTGAGCTTCAGCACAGACGGTTCGGCGCTGGTCAGCCGCGATGCGGCAGGCGCGGCGCTGGTGTGGGGCGTTCGCTAACGGATTGCAGCAAAATCTCCGCGTCTTTTCCCCACCCTATCTATGGGGCGGGGTTAGGCGTGGGGACTCTTTCAGGTGTGATGCCTACGGGGTCAATCCTTATTTCGACGGGGTTTCCGGCTGGCTGGCACTTACGTCATCCGCCTGAACTTCGTCCTTGTCTTCCCAACTGATGATCCACACGCACAGCCCCGCCACCAGAACTGTCGCCACCACCAGCGCAATCCACTGAGTCGCCAGCAAGCCCACATCACGGGCTTCGATCACCAGCAAAATCACCATGCCCAGCGATAGCACAATCCACGCCGCCACGCGGGGATGACGGGATGCCCATTTCAGCGGAGGCAGGTTGAGCAGAGCGTTCATGCAGACCTCGACAGATTACGCACCGATTGATGTGCTTCATGATACCCGAATACCCGACACGAGTCCAAAGTGAAATGGCTGAAGGATGTTGTCACCGGGAATCAAACAGGGGGACTCGCGCCCCCCTGCCGTGATGCCTACCCTAGCAATTATTCCTCGCGCACGACTTCGATCTTCACGCGGGCAACCAGCGCCGCAATCGCGCCCAGCGCCGCCAGCCATGGGGCAGCCAGCGCCGCCACGCCACCGATCACCGCGCCCACCGTCAGGGTCATGTTGACCAGTTCCTTGTCGTCGGCGCTGCGGATGATGACCTTGCGGACATTGCCCTGATTAATCAGTTCCTGCACCTTGTCCACCAGTTGATTGCCGGCCACTTCCAGTTGTTCGCCAAATTCCTTCGCCTTGCCGCTCACCGGCTCGGTCACAGTTTCCTGCGCGTCGGTGGTCTTGTTTTCGTCAGTCATTGCATCCTCCTCATTGGATGTTTTGTGCGTACATTCTCTAATACGCACCAGCACATCCAAAAGTTGCAAAACATCTTGCGAATTTAGACCGCCACCGTGAAATGGCGCACTTCGTAGCCGTTCACAATCCCGTTAAAGTTCACATCGGGATCGCCCTCGATACGTAGCGAATCAATTGCTAGCAGTTTGTGCAGAAAGATGTCGGACTCCTGTATGGCGATGAATGCCCCCGGACAGCGATGCGTGCCGTCGCCAAAACTCAACACGTATTCCGGCACTTTGCCCACATCGGAAATCATCGGGCGCATCGGGCAAACCGAAGTGCTATCCTCCCCTGCCATAACCGGATCGGTGTTGGCGGCGTACAGGTTCAGGTCGAGCAACGTCCCCGCTGGAACGATCAGGTCGCGGCCTTCGCTCTGGATGGTGAAATCGTGGGTGGCGCGGCGAGTCAGATGCCCGACAATCGGCTCCAAGCGCAGAATTTCGTGCAGAATCGCATAGCGTTCTTCCTGTTCACCCACCAGCATCCGCTGGCGCAAGCCGGGATTTTGCATCAGATGCCACAGCGCCACGCAGATGAACTCGCGGGTCGTCACCATGCCTGCCACGCCGTACACGATGCACTCGGTCAGCATTTCGATGTCGCTGTACCCGCGTTCGATCAGGTAGGAAATCACATCATTCTTGGGATTGCGTCGGCGGGTGCGAATGGCCGGTTTCACATCCAGAAACAGGAATGCCAGCAAGTACCGCTGTGCCAGCAACGCCCGGATCAAATTCGGATTTTCGTCCCCAAACTCGGTGCTGGCAGACAGCAGGCCATTCAGTCGCCCGTTCAGGCCGGGGAGCAAACTATCGGTCAGCCCCACCACCCGCGCCGCCACTTTCAGCGCCATCTCCATTGTGATGTTGCTCAAATCGGCGCGGCCTTTGCGTACCAGCTTGGCGATCAGCCCGTCCGCAAACTGGTTCATGAATTCGCGGTACTGCTTGTCGGTGATGGCCGGCGTGAAGAACTTGTTGGTTTCGCGGCGCATCCGGTGATGTTCTTCGCCTTCCAGAAACAGAATCGGCATGTTTTTGATGACGCTAGAGCCTTGCGTCGTCACCAGTTCGGACATGAATCCGGCCTGCTTGACCAGTTCGCTACGCAGTATCTGGCGCACTTCGTCGTAGCCATGCACATGCCATACGCCATCCTCATCCACATGAATGCGTTCGGTGGGCATGACGGTACGCGGCGTAAATTTGCGCTGGTTTCCGGCGGGGCAGTGCGCGGAAGCAGCGGGAATCGATTCGGGGGAATGAATTTGCATCGTGATAACCACCCATCACAGTCCACAAAACAATGATGCGGACATCCGTCAATAGAAATTCCCGAAACAACAACATCCCGTTATGAAAGATGAGGTTGTCGTAATACACATAGGATATGCGTCTTTTTTCACAAACTCAATCGAGAATTTGATGAGTAAGTGCCAGATATATTTCTTGACTCGGACGCGAAATAGTCATTAAGATAATTTGAAGCAATAAATTTATTGCCCATTAATGAAACAGAAAGGTAAAAACATGCTACTTGTTATTTTGTTGGCAGCGTTTGGTGTGATCGCGCTCACCAAAAAGGAATTTTCGCTCACCCGCAATCGGAAAGTGAGTGGGCAGGCCAGCCAGATCATCGGCATTATCCTGCTGGTCGGAGCCGCCCTATCCTTATTGGTTGACGGCACACTGGGGCTGGTGGCACTGGGGATTGCGATTGTGTACGGCTTCACTCAGTCTTCCAAATAGCGCAATTTGGGCAAGCAGGGGCGGGCATCTCACCCGCCCTTCTCCAGATAGACTGCGAGGAACGGGCGTGTCATCAGCAGGTGGCATAGCCTAGAAGCATGGTCTGTGATACGATGTACCACTAAAACGCTTGTGCTAATCATCGAAAATCAGCCACATAGTACGTATGGCAACCATGCCCAGAGATGCTCAATTCACATTCATAGACCTATTTGCAGGCATCGGTGGATTCAGAATCGCATTTGAACAGGCAGGAGCGCATTGCATCTTTTCTTCAGAGTGGGACAAACTGGCACAAGAAACGTATCGAGCGAATTTTGGTGATACCCCCGCTGGAGATATTACAAAAATAGCCATTTCTGACATTCCCGATCATGACATTTTAACAGCGGGTTTCCCCTGTCAACCGTTTAGCATCGCAGGTGTGACCAAACACAACGCACTAGGTAATGCACATGGGTTTAACCATGCTACACAGGGTACACTTTTTTTTGATGTGGCGAGAATTATTGCTGAAAAGCGTCCAAAGGCTTTTGTTCTAGAAAATGTCAAAAATCTAAAAAGCCACGATAAGGGACGCACATTTGCGGTCATCGAAAAAACGCTGCGAGATGAACTAGGTTACTACGTATACCACGCCGTCATTGACGCTGGAACCCTCGTCCCACAGCATCGGGAAAGAATTTACATCGTCGGACTGAGAGAGCCACGTCGTTTCATCTTCCCCACCTTGCCTGACCATCATCCCCGCCTGCGTGACATTCTCGAATCCGATGTTGACCCTAAGTACACCTTAACCGATCATCTATGGGAATACTTGCAGAACTATGCCCAAAAGCACCGAGCAAAAGGAAATGGATTTGGATTCGGATTGGCTGATCTTGATGGAATCACACGAACTCTCAGTGCCCGCTATTACAAAGACGGCTCAGAAATACTGATCCCTCAATCCGGAAAGAATCCGCGTCGCTTGACTCCTCGTGAGTGCGCTCGGTTAATGGGATTCCCGGAAAGTTTCAACATTGTTGTCAGCGACACACGCGCCTATAAGCAATTTGGGAATTCCGTCGTTGTGCCCGTTATCGAAGCCATAGCGCAGGAAGTTGTGACCTGCCTCAGTAGCGAACCACTAGTACAACGAGAAGCATTACTCGTACCCCAGCAATTATCGCTCCCCCTCGCGTAATCTAATCGTTCAACGGTGATTCAGGTATCGTGAGTTGATTCTAAAAGGACGATATTCAAGTGCCAATATATCTCGACCATAACACTCTGACAGCTTATTTGCAGCGATTCCTCACCTACAACAAGGCGCGTGGGATGGTCGCAGAACTGGCCTTAAAATCTGAGTTAGGAATACACGGCAATATTGCAGATCAAAAATTATTGGCTGGCGGTTGGCTGGTTTCACCACAGATGAATATGCCTCACAATTACCGCTACATAGTCTCAGTTCTCCCTCAACTATATAGCACACCGGATGAGTTGCAGCATGCTATAGATACCATCCAGCAAGATCGGGGATGGCAAGCTCTCGCCACTTTCATGTCTCAAAGCGGGATTGGAATGATAGTGTCTGGAGCGCATAACGAACAAGCACTCTCCACCAGTTTGGAAAAGCTAAATTGGTGCAACCATATCTAGCTGCTTGCCAACCCGGATGAACCGTTCATCTCATGGCCGGGAGGACGAGGAAGAGCCAGTTTTGGAAATCAGTGGCAACCCGATGTGGTGAATCGATTTGAAAAAACAACATCTAAAGAACTGACTGAATTGGTCATGCGTCAAGCTTTCTTCTACGGCTACCTCAAAGAACGTTTGCACAAATCAATCGCTGATCCATACGACGTGGATGCGTTCATCATCGGGTTTACGGGAACGGTTATGCCAATCGAGATCAAAGAGAAAAGTCCCACCAACAAAGGAGATTTCGGCATTGATGCTGGGCGCATTCTGATGTTACTGAGATTGTGCTTGGCGACAGATAGTAATGCACTCTATATCATCCGCGAAGTGGATGAAAGCCCCTCAAGGGAACTGGTCGGATGGCGCTATATTACGCTCTCCGACATGATTATCGGATGCCGTTGGAATCTACAGGCTGGTGGGGCAAGCATGACAGGTGGAGCCACGCAAACAGTGATGATTTCAGGCGCATTATTTCAAGATTTTAGCCTTAACAACTTTTCCGAAGATTGGTTGGCGCAACATAAAAGCCTTCAGGGTGCAGTCCGAACAACTGCAAACCAACTTGCAAAAAATTTAGGTCGCTATTTGAACGGGTGACGTTCTGCGTCTACCACCGCAAAACCTCACACACGCTCACAGTGCGGGAACATCTCTCAGTAGTGACCGAGCAACGCACGCGATCATCAACACGCGGGAACGGGGGCGGGTTCAGCCACCGGGTTCACGCCCTGCGGTTTGCCCAGTACGCCCTCGATGATCTGGATCGCCGCGCTCACGCCGTTCTCGGCGCGTAGTTGCTCGCCCAGCGCCGCCGCCCGCGCCTGCATCGCGCTATCGTGGAGCGCATCGTGCAACGCATTCGCCAGCGCCGTCACGGTCAGCTTGGAATGCGGTACAGGGGAAGGTCCCACACCCAGTCGTTCCACCTGCGCCGCCCACAACGGCTGATCGCCCGTGAACGGCACAACCACGCTCGGTTTGCCCGCCCGCAGCGCCGCGCCCAACGTCCCCGAACCACCATGATGCACCACCGCCGCCATCTGCGGGAACAACCACTCGTGCGGGACGCTCTCCATCATCAGCACATCGTTCTCGCCCGAAGCAGGCATCGCCATGCCGCCCCATCCCGAAACCAGCACCGCCCGCGCATGGATGCGTTCTAGCGCCTCCATCACGATCCCAGCCGTGCGCCGCGAATTGCGGTTCGCCATGCTGCCGAAGCCCACATAGACTGGCGGCGAGCCTTCATGCAAATAAGCCGTCAGCGCGGAAGGCGGTTGCCAGCGGGCGGCGGTGGGCATGAACCAGTAGCCCGTCACATGCACATTCGCGCCCCAATCCGGCGCAGGCGGCAGCACCAGCGGACTATAGGCGTACAGCACAGGGATGCGCCGCTGACGGACGAGTTCAAACGGCGTGTGTTCGACTGCGTGCAACCCCAGCACCCGCCAGCGCCACTCGTTCATGCGTTCGCGCAGGAACGCCCATATCCACGAGTCGGCCATCTGGTACGATGCGCGGTTGTACAAGCGCCCGAAGGGGAGCGATGGCATCCCCGGCGCAGGAAAATCACCCCTTGGATTCAAGTACGGCTGAAAAAGACCCACCACCGCCGGAATGTCGAGTTTTTCCGCCACATGAGGGGCGCTGAAAATGGCGGCGGGGTTGAAGATGAGCGCGTCCGCCCCTTGCGCGAGGCGCAACGTTTCATCGAGGAGGATTTGCATCTGCTCCCAACGCACCCCGCGAGGGAACACATCAGATTGGAGAAGGTTTGGCACATCGGCCTGTACGGGGAGAAAGCGGAGTCCGCTGCTTTCAATACATTTTTGATAAGAGGCCGTCGTGCCGATGGACACGGCATACCCCGCCTGTCGCAAACCGATACCGAGCGCAATGAACGGCTGCACGTCACCGCGTGAGCCGAACGCCAACAAGTGGATGTTCATCGTGTGGCCCTCCGCAGACTTCACCTACTTTTATTGAACGCCTGCGGAGGCGCAGAAGCGAGTGACGAACATCCACTCCTACTATGCCAGACATCATCCCTTCAGCGGCAGCACCAGTTCCTTGTGGAAGGGCGTGATCGAAACCAGCGCCCCCTTATCATCAATGATGAAGGCATCTTCAATGCGAACGCCCATCCCCTGTTCGGGGTAATACAGGCCGGGTTCGATGGTGATGAAGTTGCCCTTCTCGAAAATGTCCTTCTTGACCAGATGGCTGATGGCGGGGCGCTCGTGGATGTTCAAGCCCACACCATGCCCCAGACTATGCACATAGCCATCGGTGTTTCCGGGTTTGCTGCGCGCTGTGGGATGGCCTTGCGCCTCAAAGTAATCCAGCACCGCATCCTGCATGGTGTGGGTGGGCTGGCCGGGTTCGGCATAGGCATCCAGTGCTACCTGAAAGGCGGTCATCACCGTGTCGTACAGCGCCTTCACCGCTGGCGGTGCATGACCGATGCACCATGTCCGTGTGCTGTCGTGGTGGTAGCCGCCGCCCATCTGTCGCGGAAACAGGTCGAACACGATGGGCTGTCCCACACGCAGCGCCTCGGCATCGTTGCCCCGGCTGTGCGGCACGCCCGCATCACGCCCCTGCGCGAAGATCATGGAGGTATCTTCCAGATCGCGCTCCATCAGTTCCCGCCGCACAAACCGTTTGACCGCGCCAATCGTCAGCGGCTGCCCGCTGGCGTTCACCACCACATCCCCTTCGGCACGGTGACTGCTGATGAAATCCCATGTGGCGGCCAGCACCGCATTGGTCTTTTCCGCCACCTCGCGGATGAGGCGCAATTCGGCCTCGTCTTTGGTCACGAAGGCTTCATCGAACAGGGTGCGCCCGCTTTCGCCCACAAATTCGTACTGCGGAAATCTCTGGCTGAGGTCGCGCACCTGCTCGATGATGTTATGCAGGTTGCCCACGCCGTACACGCCCACCTTGCCGGAAGTCACGCCCAAGCGTTCCAGCAGCCGCCCCCACAGCGCCACCACTGCCCGCTCCTGTTCGCCTTCGGACTGTTTGACCAGTTCCAGCCAGTCGAAATCATCGTAGGTGTAGACGTGCAAGCCGCTGCGGGCCGCTTCGTCGCGCTCCATCGCGCTCACCAGCAGCACCGGATCAGCGCCGCGCCGTTTCAGCGCCCAACCACCGTGCGTGTCCACGCCGTTCGCCAGATAGCGTCGCAGCGGGTTCTCGTACTCGCCACCGGTGACAACAATCGCCTCCAGCCCCCGCGCTTGCATCAAATTGTCCAAATCGGAACGCATGAGTCATCCGTCCTCTCGGTAAAATGGGGTATCAATGAAGTTTGTAGGAAGTGTAATTACCAATCCACCTGCGTACCCAGCCCGTGCTGCTCGGCAGAGCGCAACACCAGCGCGGCGGCGGCGGCATCCTGCGCGGCAAGACCAACCGATTTGAAGAAGGTAATCTGGTCAGCGCGGGTGCGCCCCGGTTTGTCGCCATTGATGATCTCGCCCAGATCGGTCTGCACCGCTTCGGGGGGGAGCGCACCGCTGTCCAGCGCGTGAATCAGTTCGCCCGCTTCACTCAGCGCCGCCTCGCGGGAGTCCAGCACGATCAGCGCACGTTGGAGCGTGAGTGTATCCACCTCGCGCATGTCGGGGGTGAACGAACCAACACCGTTGATGTGCGTCCCGGGTTTTAAGGCCGCGCCGCTGAATACCGGCTGCTGCGAAGTGGTGGCGGCGCAGACCACATCTGCCGCGCTCACTGCCGCATCCGCAGAATCGCTCACTTCGATGCGAACGGGGACGATCTGCGCCATCTCTGCTACAAACTGTTCCGCCGCAGCGCGATTTGTGTCGTAGACGAAAACACTTTCAATCGGACGCACCACACACACCGCTTCGAGTTGTTTTCGCGCTTGCACGCCGCAACCGATGACCGCCAGCGTCCGCGCATCCGGTCTAGCGAGAACATCAGTGGCTGCGCCGGAAGCAGCGCCCGTGCGAATCGCGGTCAGCGCACCGCCGTCCAGCACCGCAACGGGCTGCCCGGTATCCGCATCCAGCACCGTCACCAGCGCGTGAATGCG
>CAIVEA010000751.1 GCA_903904765.1 uncultured Chloroflexota bacterium | reverse complement strand
ATGACCGACACCGCCCGCGCACTGGCGTTCAATCCCGCCAACGGGCAGCAGGTCGCCTTCGCGTTGGATGATGGCACGCTGGCGCTGCTCGACCTGAGCAACGGCAAAAAAACCCCGCTGCCCGCGAATGACAAACCGATGGCGCTGACCTATAGCAGCAGCGGCAACCGTCTGCTGGTCGGCTATGAGGGCGGCAGGGTTCGCGTCTGGGAACTGACGGATGGCAGTTTCCGCGACGTGACCGCAGCTGGCGAGCAAGACGCGCTAAGTGTGGCGTTCAGCCCGGATGGTGTGCTGGCAGTGGCCGGGTTCGATGATGGCATGATCGCCCTGTGGAACGTTCGCAGCGGCGAAATCATCCGTAGCGATTTCACGGGTCATGATGATCGGGTGCGTGGGCTGACCTTTCGTCCGAACGGGCAAGAGTTCATGTCGGCTTCGGAAGATAGCAAGCTCATTCTGTGGTCGGTACGTTCCAGCGCCCCGGTGCGCGTCTTTAGCGGGCATACCAATGGCGTGTTGAGCGTCGCCATCAGCCCGAACGGGAACACCGCCTATTCTGGCAGTCTGGATGGCAATATCTTCCAGTGGACGATAGACACGGGCGAACGGGATCGCGCCTTCGCCGGTCACACCAGCACCGTGTACGGGGTGGCGCTGCGACCGGACGGTACACAACTGCTCTCCGGTTCCACCGATGGCACATTGCGCCTGTGGGATTTGGAAAATGGCGCGCAGGTGCGGCGCTTCGGAGATTACACGGGCAAGGTGTACGCGGCGGTCTTTACCCCGGATGGGCAGTCCGTCCTCACCGCCTCCGCCGATCATCAGGTGGTGTTGTGGGACGTAGCCACCAACACCGAAAGCGCCCATTACAGCAATTACGTCAATCCAGCACAATCGCTGGCAGTCAGCCCGGACGGGATGCAGGCGTTAGTCGGGTACGAAGACGGTAGCCTGATTTTGCTCGACATCACTACCCGTCCGGCGCTGCGCGAAATCCGCCGCTTCAACGGTCATAGCGATTCGGTATCTGGCATCACTTTCAGCCCGGACGGACGCACCGCCCTCTCATCCTCGTATGATGACACCGTGCTGGTATGGGATGTGGAAAGCGGACGAGTCATCCGGCGGATGACTGCCCATGTCAGTAATGTCAACACTGTCGTCATCAGCCCGGACGGACATACCGCCATTTCGGTCAGCACCCGTAATGACCGCGTAATCGTGTGGGACACGCTGACGGGCGCGATCATTCGTTCGCTGGTCGGGCATTCTGCGCCGGTCTACGATGCGGCCTTCAGCCCGGATGGGACGATGGCGCTGACCGGTTCGCAGGACAAAACGCTCATCCTATGGGATTTAGCGACAGGCAGCGTCCTGCGCCAGTTCAACGGTCACACCGACGATGTGTACAGCGTGACTTTCAGCCCGGATGGAACGACGGCGCTATCGTCTTCGCTGGATAACACCATTCGCCTGTGGGACATCGCCAGCGGCGAAGAAGTGCTGCGCTACAACGGTCATACTGATGCCGTCTGGGATGCCAACTTCAGCCCGGGCGGCAACCTGATCGTCTCGGCCTCCGCCGACCACACCGCCCGCGTGTGGCAGGTCACGACGCTGAACGAATTGATCGGCTGGAGCTACACCAACCGCTACATCATTGATCTGAACTGTCAGGAACGGTCACTCTACCGTGTGTCGGAGATGTGCGCTTCGGATGGCAGCGCGCCGCCGCTGCTGGCCTACCAGCGCAATGACACCACGCCGCCAGAGCCTACCGACCTGCCCGCGCAGAGCAGCACACAGGCTGCACAGGTCAGCCCCACACCCACACTGTCTGCCATACCCGTCGCGCAGATCGGCGCGAACGTGGGCAAGTTGGAAGGGGATCGGGTTGACTTCTGGACGTACAATGGCACAGCGGGCGAACGCCTGAGCGTGGCGCTGGAAGCCGCCCACCCCGCCAACGCGATAGACGACTGGCAGGAGCAACTCAAGCAGGGGTTGATGGATACCAACCTGCTCATCTACAAGCCGGACGGGACTCTGCTCGACCAGAATGATGATGTGGCGGACGGACAGACCAATTCCGCGCTGACCGATCTGGTGCTGGAACGGGACGGCGAATACCGGATACAGATCACCAGTTTGTACGGCGCACCCGGCGATTACACCCTGACCATCAGCAGTGCGCCGCCTGCCGAAGCCACGCCCGAGGCCACCCCGACTGGCGGTTCATGAAATCTGTATATAATCAAGTGAGATGGCGTACACACTTGTGGCGCTGGTTCATCGAAAGGATAGGGACATGCCGGACAAAGACAAAGACAAATCACAAAGCACTCCCAAGCCGAAGCCCCTGAGTGACGATCAGCTGGACAAAGTGGCTGGTGGCAAAGGCGCTGATGAAGAAGGTCAGAAGAAATAAGCTGTTGTAAACCCGAACGCCCGCCTCTGCGCGGGCGTTTTTGCGTTTATCTGCCGCCGCGCAAATCCCCGAAACCCGCCGCCATCATCCACGCGCAGATCACAGGTTCGCCCCACACATCCGCCAGCGGAAGGCCATCATCCTGCGGCAAGCCGTTGTAGCCGCGCAAGTAGCCGAACGTCCCATCAATTTGCCCCCGCGCCGCGTCAGACAGTTCCGCATCCCCGACGGCGATGGCGTGAATATGCACGGGCGACCCCGGATATAGTTCGTCCGGTTCGCGCAGCCATGCCGCAAATCCAGCCTCGCGCAGCGCCCGCAGCAGGGGCGGAATCTCCGCCGCCAGCACGATTTGCGTCT
>CAIVEA010000750.1 GCA_903904765.1 uncultured Chloroflexota bacterium | reverse complement strand
TGTCAATTTCTTCCCGTGTCCACTCCTGCTCGGTAATCAGGTCACGCCCTCGCAAATCGGTCTGCATAATCCTTATTTCTCCTTACGGCAATTGAATAGATAGAGCATAGGGGATCGAGTTTACAGCCACCTTGCAGCCATACTCAAACGTTGACGAAAAACCGATTCCTCGGCTCAACACATCAGTCAACTGCCCCACAATTCGTGCCACGAAAGGACGAACGGGGGCAGCCCCTTGCCATGAATAACCACTTCTATTGTGACTCGGAGGCACTTAAACAAACAAGTCCACAACCTTGAATTGCTCCACATCCACCAATCCCACATCGGTCAGTTTGAGCTTAGGAATCACTTCCAGCGCCATGAAGCTCATCGCCATGAACGGGTCGGGCATATCGCTCCCCAGTGCCTGCGCGTGGGCGATCAACTCGTCATATTCTCGCCGGACTTCGTGCAGCGGAATCTCGGTCATCAGCCCCGCCACAGGCAGCGGCAGCACGCCCAGCACGCGGTCACCATCCACCGCTGCCAGCCCGCCCCCCATCTCGATTACGGCCTGCGCCGCCCGCCGCATGCTGGCATCGTCCGCGCCGATAATCACCATATTGTGATGGTCATGCGCCACCGTGCCAGCCAGCGCCCCGCGCTTCAGCCCGAAACCGTGAATGAACGCCTTCCCGATTCCGCCGCTGGCATGATGGCGTTCTACCACCACCATTTTCAGCAGATCGCGTTCGATATCAGCCACAGCTTCACCATTCACGATGCGAGCCGTTTCGATCAGGTGTCCGGTCACAACCTGATCGCCTACCCCACCGATCACACGGGTGCGTTCGCCCTGCGCCGGAATGCGGAAGTCGAGGCTATCGGCCTTCACATTCATCGAAGGGCGCTGCGGGATGGCGCGCAGCGGCGGCTTGGACGCGACCATTTGCCCGTCCCGCGCCACCAGCTTACCCGCCCGGAAAACTTGTTCCGGTTGCAGGTTGTTCAAATCCGAAAACACGATCATATCCGCCCATTTTCCGGGAGAAACCACGCCGTAATCGTGCAGGCGGAAATACTGCGCGGTATTCAGCGTCCCCATGCGAATCGCCATAATCGGGTCAACGCCATGTGCGATGGCCGTCCGCACCATGAAGTCAATCGAACCTTCATCCATCAGGCTGTTCGGTTGACGGTCATCGGTGCAGAAGCACAGGCGGGTGTGATTATGCGGGGTAATCAACGGCAGCAGGGGGCGCAAGTTGCGCGTGGTCGTGCCTTCGCGCACGAAGATCGTCAGCCCCAAGCGCAGCTTATCCTGCGCCTCCGCCACCGTCGTGCATTCGTGTTCGCTGCTAATGCCGGACGCGACATAGGCGTTTAACTCTTTGCCGCCCAGCGCCGGACAATGCCCATCCATCACCTTATGCTTGAAGGCTTCCAGTTTATCTATCATGCCTTCGTCGCCATAGACCACACCGGGATAATTCATCACTTCCGCCAGCCCCAGCACCCACTGGTTTTGCAGCAGCGGAGTCAGTTCGTCTGCCTCCAGACTCGCGCCGCTGGTTTCCATGTGTGTCGCGGGGACGCAGCTAGAAGCCATCACGAACACATTCAGCGGCCCATCTTTAGCGCGTTCCAGCATGAAACGAATGCCGTCGCTGCCGAGCACGTTGGCAATTTCATGCGGATCGGTCACAACGCTGGTCACGCCATGCGGCACAACCGCCCGCGCAAATTCCGGCGGTGTACACAGGCTGCTTTCGATATGCACATGCGCGTCAATAAAGCCCGGACACACGTAGCGTCCGCCGAGATCAATCACTTCCCGCGCCTCGTAGCCCGCCGCCAGCGCCACCACGCGCCCCTCGTGTATCACAATATCGGTGGACTCGATCTCCCCCGACCACACATTCACCAGACGCGCATTCCGCAAGACAAGATCAGCAGGCGTTTGCCCGCGTGCCGCCGAAAGCCGGTCTACCAGTGCCATAACAACACTCCTTCAGCCTTTAACCATTAATCAATTGCCGCGAGAGCGCGTTGTGCTTTTCGACCAGCACGGGCAAATCTTGCGTCAGCAAATGCCCGTCCTGCACCACTACGCGCCCGTTAATCACCGTCCAATCGGCCTGTACCGACGAGCAGAACAGCAGCGCCGCCAGCGGGTCATGCTGTGCGCCGGCAAAGCCCACCGCATCCAAACGGAACGCCGCCAGATCAGCACTCATGCCGGGAGCGAGTGACCCGATATCGTTGCGCCCCAGCACCGCCGCACCGCCTAACGTGGCAATTTCCAGCGCCTCCCGCGCCGACATCGCCGCCGGCCCGCCCGACACACGCGCCAGCAGCATCGCCTGACGCGCCTCGTTCAGCAAATGGCTGGAATCGTTAGAGGCCGAACCATCCACACCCAGCCCGACCTTCACACGCGCATCACGCATCTGACGCACTGGCGCGACGCCGGAGGCCAACCGCATATTGGACGACGGACAATGACATACACCCGTCCCCGTGCGAGCGAACAGGCCGATCTCGTTTGCATCCAATTTGACGCAGTGCGCGTGCCACACATCCTGCCCCACCCATCCCACATCCTCGGCATAATCGCCGGGGCGGTAGCCGAACTGAGACAGGCTGTAGGACACATCATTGTCATTCTCGGCGAGATGCGTGTGCAAACTCACGCCGTAGCTTCGCGCCAGCGCCGCCGCCTCGCGCATCAGGTCGCGGGTCACGCTGAAAGGCGAACACGGCGCAACCACCACTCGGAGCATGGCGTGGCGGGCGGAGTCATTGTACTGCTCGATCACGCGACGGGTATCGCGCAAAATCGCGCTTTCTTCCTCCACCACCGCATCCGGCGGCAGACCACCTTTGCTCTCGCCGAGGCTCATCGAACCGCGTGCGGCATGAAAGCGAATACCGATGTCCTGCGCGGCGCGAATCTCATCGTCCAAGCGCACGTCGTTCGGGTAAATGTACAGATGATCGCTGGATGTGGTGCAACCGGAGAGCATGAGTTCTGCCATCGCCAGCTTTGCGGAGACATACACCGCCTCTCCGGTCAAGCGGCTCCAGATCGGATACAGCGTCTTGAGCCACCCGAACAGTTCGTTATCCTGCGCCAGTACCCGCGTAAGCGTCTGATACATGTGGTGATGGGTATTCACCAGTCCCGGTATTACCACCCGTCCAGCGCCGTCCAGTACCATATCGGCAGTGGATGGCACATCGGCAGCGCTGCCTACCGCTTCGATGACCCCATCCCGCACAAACAGGGCAGCATCATGCAGTTCGCGGCGCTCCGAATCCATCGTAATCAAGGTGTGAATATTCTTAATCAATAGCGTGGGCATCGTCTTTTCCTTAAAGTACATCCGAAGTCTAGCACGGCACTCGATTCCTGACACTATCCGCAAAAGAAACAAACCAACCAAACAAAAAAGGGGCAAGATTCGACATCCCACCCCTTTTCCAAATCTATCCAGAACACGCCTACTGCTTCACGATGTCCATCGCACACAAACTGGGAATGCCGCCCGTGCGCCCCAAAAGCACATTGAGCGTCCCGTTGGTGACAGCCTGTGCGCTCAACACTTTGATGTGCGCCACTTTGTAGCCCACGAGATTCGGCAAATACTTGCTGACCAGTTTGTTACCTTCGATAGAAATATCGAATTCCCCCTGATTCGTATTGCGCGATTCGGCGAAATAGAGAGACACCTGATAATTACCGCCGGGCAAACTGCTCGCTGCACTGAAATTCACCTGAAGGTCTTTGCCTGTTGAACTGGCATTACGCGATTCAACCAGTGTTTGACAGACCGCAGGGTCGGTGATGCCCGTGATACTGGTCGGTGTGACCGCATAAATCGTGCCGCCGCTACCCGCTGTCGCTGTGAACGGCTTATAGGTAATACCATTGGAACCCGTCACCGTATTGGACGAGCCGAAACGCAAATGATATTCGCCGTCGCAAACATCTCCAATTCCGTCAGAATCCCAATCTTCCTGCCCCGGATTGGCGTTCGCCGGACAATTATCCACCGCATCTTCCACACCGTCGCCATCGGTGTCTAACACCACATTCGTGACGGTAATCTGAATGGTCTGGTTAGCCAACCCGCCGCGCCCGTCTCCCACACTCACATAAACCGAATAGGTGCCAGCATGTCCATAACTAGGAGCGAGCGTCAGCGTCGCCGTCCCATTGCCATTGTCGGTGAAGGTCATGAAGGTGCTGGTCAAACCCGTCGCGGAATACGTCAAGGTATCACCATTCGCATCGGTAGCACTGATCGCGACACTCAGCTTTTGTCCTTCATTCAGCGTCTGGGGGCTAACCGAGTTCATGCTCGGCGCAACGTTGCTGGGCGTAGAGGACGGCACAACCGTGCTATTTCCTGACCCCGCACCACCGCCAGAACCGGAACCACCACTACCACCAGAACTGGTTGGTAGTGGTGTACTGGTGGGAATGGCTGTCGGAATAGGCGTATTGGTGGGGATAGCCGTCGGCACAGGTGTACTGGTGGGGATGGCTGTCGGAATAGGTGTATTGGTGGGGATAGCCGTCGGCACAACAGATGTACTCGTCAGTGTAACAGTTGCGGTTGCTGTAGCGGTCGTAGTTGTTGTGCCGATCACCGTTTGCGTCCCTGTCACCGTCGGCGTAGGCGAGTTGCTACCAGATGGAGTACCCGTGCCGTTGGATGCAGTAGCAACCACAGCAACAGGTGTGCCGCAGTTGGCAGGGTTATCCAGATTGCAGGTCACATTCTGGAACACATTCGAGACAGTACGCCCTACGTTGCTCACCAATACTACCACTACGATAGCGACTAGCACCAGAATCAGGGCGTACTCTAGCAGCCCTTGCCCACTTTGAAGCACTCGGTGTCGCCTATTGCGCTGACCAAACCACTTGCTCATTAACATCACCTTTGGACTAGCGAACACAGGAAACGAAAAGATGAATGTTTCGCGCTGTTCGATAAATCGGAAGATAAATAGACCAGTTGTTACTGGTGAACACAGAATATTACATAATTTTAGGATTGGCGACCCCAAAAGCCATATTTCGTAATTTTTCACAAAAAATATATGTTCTTACCCCATCAACGATTTCTATCTTTATGGGACTTTTTCCCAAGTTTGGTGTTGACACACGGCGGATTTTTGCTATTATATGCACCACACTGAGCGCCGAAGTGGCGG
>CAIVEA010000749.1 GCA_903904765.1 uncultured Chloroflexota bacterium | reverse complement strand
TGTAACATCGGCAAGTTTTTTGAGGAACTGTGTATCGCCAACCTTCGGATGAGTATCATCAGTGCCCGCGTGTTGTTTTTCCAGCAACCACTGAATTGTAACAAAGTTTTCTTTTACGCAATCAAGGTAAGTTTTGTGAACCTCGAAAATGCTGTTATTGTTGGAGCCGGGCAGGGGATGGGGCGTGCCGCTGCGTTGCTGATGGCGGCGCAGGGCGTTAGCGTCTATCTGGTCGGTCGGAGCGAGGCGAAATTGCTGGCGGTGGCTGGCGAAATTGCTGCTGCGGGTGGTCGCTGTCATGTGTTCCCGGCTGATTTGACGCAGGAACACGCGCTGGATGCGCTGGTCGCGCACCTCGACGCGCAACAAATCGCGCTGGATGTACTGGTTCACTGCGCGGGGGAGGCCATGATTAAGCCCCTCGACGTAACCTCCTTTGCGGATTTTAACCGCATCATCAACATCAATTTAGGCACGGTTTTTGTCTCCACGCACAATCTGCTGCGCTTTTTACGCGCCAGTAGTAACCCTAGCATTATTCTGATTTCCTCCAAAGTGGCGTTGCGCGGATATGGCGGTGTAGCCGCCTATTCGGCGGCGAAAGCGGGTGTGGTGGGGTTTGCCCGTTCACTGGCGGTTGAGTTGCGCCCGGAACAGATTCGCGTGGCTACGCTCTGTCCGGGGCCAGTGGATACCCCTATGCGGTGGGCGGCCACGCCGGATTACTCACGGAATCTGGTCATCAGTGCCGAAACGGTGGCGGAGACGATCTGGCATATTGCCAATCTCCCGCGTGGCACGATGACGGGCGAGATTCTGCTCCAAAGCGAGCAATATGATTAGAGAAAATGTTTATGGGAGGTCTGCGATGCGTTTACGTTCGTTGAGTCTGTTGGTGATGGTGGTCTTGATGGCGGTGCTGTCGGTTTCCGCCGTCGGCGCACAGGATGCAGAACGTCCTGTGGTGATGTATTCGCTGGTGGAACTGTACACGATTGATCCGGCAGTCGGGTTCGATCAGGCGATTGGCAGCACACTGAAGCAGGTTTACGACTCACTGTTCCGCTATGTCGGCAATCCGCCCACCGTGCAGCCGTGGCTGGCGGATTCGTACACCGTGTCGGATGACGGCAAGACCTATACGGTTGCGCTCCGTCAGGATGCGGTGTTTCAGGATGGTAGCCCGGTGAACGCCGATGCGGTGGTTTACTCGGCTGAACGTCTGCTGCGCGTGGGGCAGGGTGCTGCCGGTCTGTTCACGGGCGTGCTGTCGCCCGGTAGCACAACGGCTGTGGACGAACACACTGTCCAGTTTGTACTGAATCAGCCCTATGGTCCGTTCCTCGACATTCTGACGTGGCTGTTCATCGTCAATCCGGCGGTGGTGGAAGCCAATAAGGGTGATGATGACGGCGTGACCTACCTGACCAATGCTTCGGCAGGCTCTGGCCCGTACATGATTTCCAACTGGCTGCCCGGTGAATCGTATGAGTTCACCGCCAATCCGGGTTACTGGCGCGGTTGGCCGAACGAAAACTATCCCACGAAGGTGACTCGCGTGGTCACCCGCGAAGCTTCCACCCGCCGTCTGGGTATCGAAAGCGGTGAGGCCGATTTCGTGGACTGGATGTCGGTGGATGATGCGGTGGCGTTGGATGGCGTGAACGGCATCATGGCCGCTCCCGGCCCGACGCTGACGGTGTACGATGTCAAGATGAACACGGTGGATGGCCCGACAGCGGATGTCAATCTGCGCCATGCGATTGCCTACGCCACCGACTACGACGCGATGCTGGCGATCTGGGGTGGTCGTGGCAGCCGTCTGGCTGGCCCGCTGCCGCCGTCGCTCTCCGGTGACGCGCAGCCGATGTACAACCGCGATCTGGACAAAGCACGCGAGGCGCTGGCGGCTTCGGCCTACCCGAATGGTACGGCGCTGGAATATGTGTACGTGACCGGTCTGGAAGACGAACGTCGCACGGGTCTGGTACTTCAGGACTCGCTGAAGGAAATCGGCATTGATGTGACCATCACCGCCGTTGGCTGGGCAGATGCCGTTGCCACCTTCGCTGACCCGACCACCGCGCCCGATCTGTTCCCGCTGTACAGCGGCACGGCGTTCGCTGATCCTGACAACTACCTGTGGGCTTCGTTCCACTCGTCGCTGGCGGGTAACTGGACGAATCCCGGTCACTACGGCAACCCGGCGGTAGACGCGCTGCTGGAACAGGCTCGTGCGACGGTGGATGCTGCCACCCGCACCGACCTGTACAATCAGGCTGTGGCCGCGATTCTAGCGGACTCGCCTAATCTGTTCATCGCCACCACGCCGGAAGATCACATCGTCGGGCCGCGCATCACCAACTATGCGGCGGTGTACTCGCCCGTGATGGGTTCGATGGAAGACTTCTACTTCTTCGCCGTCGGCGGCTAAGTTTCAACCATGAAGGGGTGCGGTCGCTAGGCTGCGCCCCTTTCTACATCTCATTCAAGCTTCTCTCTGATACGGGTTTGCACGGGATAGCGGCGTATGGTCAGGTTTGTCCTTCAACGTCTCGCGCTCACACTGGTGGTTCTCATCGGGCTTTCGATGCTGACCTTCTTCGTGGCGCGTATCATCCCTGCCGACCCGATTTTGCTGGCGGCTGGTCCCCGTGCCTCGCAAGCGCAAATTGATCAGCTACGGGAACGTTACGGCTATGATCGCCCGCTGGTCGAGCAGTATGTGCGCTATATGGGCGATTTGCTGCGCGGCGATCTGGGGACATCGGTGGTGCTGAAGCGCGATGTGGGGCCTGATCTGGCGCGTTATTTCCCCGCCACACTGGAACTCGTCCTCGCAGCGCTGCTGATCGGGGTGCTGCTGGGCGTTCCACTGGGGCTGGTGGCGGCGGTCTATCGGGATCGCTGGCCTGACCAGATTTCACGGGTGTTCAGCCTCGGTATGGTCAGCATCCCCAACTTCTGGTTGGCGATTGTGCTCCAACTGATACTGGCTTTCACGTTGACCATTCTGCCCTTCACCGGACGTTTTGACCGCCTGCTGCACCCGCCGCCTACGCTGACGGGCATGTACACAGTGGACGCGCTGCTCACGCTCAATTTTGAGGCGTTTGGGACGGCGCTGCGCTACCTGATTGCTCCGGCTTTCTGCCTGTCGTTGGGGGCGCTGGCGACGATTGCGCGGACGGTGCGTGCCGATCTGCTGGACGTGCTGGGAACGGACTATATCCGCACGGCGCGGGCTGTGGGCATCCCCACCTCGGTGCTGATTTTGAGATATGCGCTCAAAAATGCGTCTTTGAATACCTTGACACAGGTCGGCCTGTTTTTCGGCTACACGCTGACCGGCTCGGTGCTGGTCGAGAATATTTTTAGCTGGCCGGGCATCGGCAACTATGCGGTGTCTGCTGCGCTGACCAAAGATTTCGTGCCGTTGATGGGTGTCACTTTGCTGACGGGTTTTGCGATTGTGCTGGTGAACATCGTCACCGACTTCCTTTATCTGGCTCTCGATCCGCGAATTAAATACACGTCATGACTATTCAGACCAGCTTTCCCCGTTCCGGCAGTCCGCCGCCCCCGCCAGCAGGAAACAAATCCCTGCGCTTGGCGCTGTATCGCCTGCGACAGAGTCCGCTTTCGATGGTCGGGTTGGTGATGGTAGCGTTCATCCTGTTCGCCGGGGTGATCGGCCCGGAACTGGTTCCGTTCCCCGAAGATGCCACCGGAAATACGCGCATGGAAGCGCGGCTGACTGCACCCAACGAAACCTATGTGTTCGGTACGGACGATGTGGGGCGCGATGTGTTCAGCCGCACGGTGATCGCCACGCGCACGTCACTGGTCATCAGCCTCGTCGTGCTGGCAATCGCCATGCTGATCGGCATTCCGTTGGGCGCGATCAGCGGTTTTTTCGGCGGTTGGGTGGACGAAGTGATTATGCGGATCACCGACATCTTCCTGACTGTTCCGGCGCTGCTGCTGGCGATGGCGATGGCCGCCGCGCTGGGTAGCGGTATGGTGAACGCGATGGTGGCGATTGCGCTGGTGTGGTGGCCGGGGTATGCCCGCCTGACTCGCGGGCAGGTGCTGTCGCTGCGTGAGCGTGAATTCATCGAGGCGACGCGGGCGCTGGGCGGCGGACGCTGGCACACCATTTTCCGCCACATCCTGCCGAATATCCTGTCGGCGGTGATCGTCAAAGCCTCGATGGATATTGGCTTTGCGATTCTGGTGGCGGCAGGGCTGGGCTATATCGGTGTGGGGGTGCAAGCGCCCACGCCAGAGTGGGGCGTGATGATTAGCGAAGGGCGCGGGCTGCTGCGGCAGGCGTGGTGGGCTTCCATCGTGCCGGGTGTGGCTATGTTCACGACGGTGCTAGGCTTCAACCTGCTCGGCGACGGCCTGCGCGACATTCTCGACCCCAAGACGAGGCGGTAAATGGCAGACTCTCTTGTCGAAATTCGCGGCCTGAAGCTGGAATTC
>CAIVEA010000748.1 GCA_903904765.1 uncultured Chloroflexota bacterium | reverse complement strand
GGAAGGAATGCGTTTTACGCCTTTCACCGTGACGCGCATGAGGAAAGGGTGGGGTAGTGAGGCATCAACAGCGCCCGCAACGCCTGAATGAGCGTGTTGCGGGCGTTTTCGTGCATATTGCCTATTCTGTGTTCGGCGTATTCTCCCCGTTCGGGGTTACAGTGAAGGTGTAGATGTGTGCCGACTATGTGGAGGAGCGCATCATGCAGCATTCACGGCTCAATCAGTCCCGGTTGGTGGTGGGCGTTGCCCTGATCGTGATGGCGGCGGCGCTATTCGTGTTTGCCAGAGGCGATACCGCGACGGCGGGTATCGTCGCCCTCGTCATTCTCGGCCTGACAAGCATTGCTATTTCACGGCGGAGGTAGAGGGATTGCCCTCACCCCTCGTCCCCTCTCCCAACCGCCGGGTACAGCTAGGCGAGGGGAAGAAGATAATACATGCCGTATCTGTTTGTCTTGCTCCCTTCGCCTTGAGGGAGAAGGGCTGGGGATGAGGGTCTTAGATTGTTTGCGATAAAACAACAATTGTTTTGTACAATGAAGGGGTGCGCTCTGGTCGCACCGTTCTGACCGTTTTAGCGCGAGTATTCGTCCATGACAGCTACCGTTCCTCTCAACAGCTTGCTCATCCCCGACCCACATCCCACCCGTTCGGATGCGGTCAAGAACCGCGCTCTGCTGCTGGAAACGGCAGCGGCGTTGTTCGCATCGCAGGGCGTGGATGCGGTATCTATGACGGCGATTGCGGAAGCGGCGGGCGTGGGCAAAGGGACACTGTACCGCCATTTTGAGAACAAGACCGAACTGTGTCAGGCGCTGCTGGATGTAGATCAACGCGGGTTGCAGGAGCGCACCTTGCTCCGCTTGCGCGAAATGCCGGATGCGCTCGATAATCTGCGCTGGTTTCTGGGCGAGGCGCTAGGCTTCGTGGAACGCAACGCGCAATTTTTGTGTGTCTCGACGGGCGTGGTCGAGTCGTTGCAGCAACCAGCGCATTGGTGGTGGCGGCAGACGATACGCGGCCTGCTGATGCAACTGGGCGCGGCTGGCAATCTGGATTACCTCGCAGACACGCTGTATGTCCTGCTGGATGTGCATACTGTGTACTTCCTGCGGCAGGTGCGCGGCTACTCGTTCGAGCAGGTGCGCGGCGGCCTGCTGGATGCGGTTGAACGGCTGGTGCTGCCCTGAAACAGGTGGGATTTGATGCGGAGGCAAACCCTCACCCTAAATCCCTCTCCCTCAGGTCGAGGGATTTGAGACTCCCTTTCGCTCTGAGGGAGAATGGGGTGGGGGATGAGGGTCACGAAATACGCCCCTTGACGGCGCTACGTTTCGGGGCGGCACTGCTGGTGTTCCTCACCCATTACAGCGGCATTCATTATGGACGCGCATCACAGGCGTGGCAGAGCATCGTGATTGAAGGCCACGCCGGGGTGACGATCTTCTTCACGCTGTCCGGTTTCTTGCTGGCGCTGCGCTACTTCCCCGCTTTCGTGGAAGGACGCTTCTCGACCTTCGACTATTTCCTGCGGCGTGGGGCACGCATCCTGCCGCTGTACTGGGTGCTGCTGGGTCTCACGCTGCTGGTGGATGCGCTCACCCCCTATCAGACCTACACGCCCGCCCCGTTCATGAACTGGACGCTCACGCAATCTTATTTCAGCCAGATCGCGCTCAGCGGAATCATCGTGGCGTGGTCGCTCTCGGTGGAAGAATCGTTCTACCTGATCGCACCGCTGATTTTGCACTCGTGCGTACCGCATCGGCGTTCACTATGGCGGGTGTTGCGCGGGCTGGTGTTGTGGGCGGGGGCGCTGTGGGGGATAGGGTGGTTGCTCACGCGATTGTCGCCCGCGCTCGGCCTGAACGCCCCTTACGGCTTTATGGATAACCTGTTCGTGATGGCGGGGTACAGTGTGTTCGGGCGTGGGGTGGATTTCTGCATCGGCATTTTCGCCGGGCTGCTATACCTGCGCTACGGGCGCAAACTGTGGGCTGTCCCCCTGCCGGACGCGGCGGCGACGGCGCTGTTCGTCGTCGGGTTGCTGGGGCTGTTCGGGTTGCAAATGGTGATGAACGCGGCGGGCGGGTTGGAGGCGGCGTGGGGGCTGAACCCGCTGATCGCGTTCATGGCCGCCTGCTTGATTCTGGCGCTGACCCGCACTAGCGCCCCGTTTTCGCGTCTTTTGAGCCTGCGTCTGCCAGTTTATCTGGGGCGCATCTCGTATGCGCTGTATCTGCTACAGGCCACACCGCTGGCGGCGCTGGTAGTGGCGGCGATTAATCCACAGCATGTATTGGCGCTGCCCTTCGTGCTGATAAGCCTGTGCCTGATGAGCGCGTTGTTCTACGAAGTGGTGGAGCAGCCTTGCCGTGCCGGAGTGTTGCGCGTGGGCGCGGCGGTCAAAGGGCGGTGGAGGCAGGCGCGTTGACCCGCCTCCGAACCGTAGAGCCTGTGACGCACTCTTTTCGCTTGAAATGCACCCTCTTTCGTAGGACATAGCCTGTGTCGTTCCTACAAATCCCCATATAGCACCCCTCTCCTAGCTGTACTCAGCGGTTGGGAGAGAGGTGCGTGGTGAGGGCATTTCCCTATGCTGGACAGGTGCAAAGGAATTCTTTCCCGGGATACGTGCCACAGGTTGCGCCCAACGTGCAAGGCGAAACGCACGCATACGGGTCAACAAAGGTGTTGACACAGGTGGTGACATAGGCCGCTGTGGGTGGAATCGCTGTACTGTAAACCGTATCGCGCACGCCGGAAGCGCGGGCGCTGGTGCAGGCCAAGCGCCCGTCAATGTAGGCCGACACATCCCAGTACATCGCGCCTGTGCCGCCCGGTGTGCCTGTGACGTTGGTTTGAGGGGCGCTAGTCGAATATTCGGCCACCTGCCCGCCGCTGTCATACACGCGCACCGTGTAGCTGGTCGCTTTTGCGATTCCATCCCAGTAGAAAGTCACTTGACCGCCCGGTATTCCGCCCAGCGGGGATGTGGGGCGCAGGTTGCTGCATTCTGCCGGATTGCCCACTTCGCCAGTGGTCGCTGCGCCACCGCCACCCCCGAGGGCATTCACGATTTCCTGAATTTCGCCCTGCGTGGGGACATGAATCGGATAATCCAGCAATTCGGGTGGAATGTTTTCCAGCACCTTCAGTTCGTTCAGTTCTTCCTGTGTCATCGGGCGCAAGCCACCCCAGAAACTGCGGAAACTACTGGTGCGATCTGCGCCACCGCAATCCAGCGAACGGGCGGTGAAGCCTGTTGGCAAGGTGAGCGTGTCGTCATTCACATCGGCTTGCCCATCCACCACGAATAATTGGCTCAGGTTGCAATCCAGATCATCGGGCAGAGACAGCCCCCCCAGTTCTTCCCTGAACTGCTTCATGAGTTCTTCGTTGTTCAGAATGTCGCGCAACGTGACACGTTGGCTGCGGATGACGATGGTCGAGCCGATCTGCACATCTGCGCCGTTGACGGTCAGGTTCACCTTCATGTGGTCAGGTCCCTGTACCATCAGCACATCAGGCGCTTTGTTGCAATTGACCGATGACCCTATGCCTGTTGTTACATAGAAGGCCTGCATGGGGGTTCGCAGTTCAGAAGTGATGACGGGCAGGCTGTCGGCGGCATCCGGCGCGTTCACCAGACTGCGATTAATCCACGCTGGCGAGGCGTTGAACAGCACCCGCAGCCATTCGCCATCCGCGCTGCGCCCATCGGCGGGCAGCACCGTGCCATTCGGCACACTGCCGAGGACGTTGGCGCGGGTGCTGGGGGCGCTGCGGATATTCACGCTGCCGATGGCGCTCACATCCACGCCGTCGGCAGGAGTGAAGGCATCGGCAGGCGATACATCGTTGCGAACCTGTGCATCGCCGAGCAGCACGAACGTTACCGCCTGACCGGGTAACGAGTTGGGGACGTTGGCCTGTACCTTCATCACCGCCACACCCCATGTATTGTTGGTGGTATCCAGCGGGGTGGAGGTGATGGTATCCACGATGTTCAGCGGAGTGCGGTCACTGACGCGGGTGAAGAAGTCGTCCGCCTGTACCTGATTGAAGGTCGCGCCCAGTTTGTTGAAGCCGTAGCAGGCGCTGTTACGATCCATCAAATCACAGTTCTGTCCCAAACTGCTCAATGCTTGCTGGACGATGGCATCACAGGCGTTATCCTGTGCCACCGAGGTTGCCAGCGCCAGCATCAAGGGCAGGACGAACAGCAGCAAAGGGAGTTTTTTGAGAAACCGTGGTGTCATAAGCGTAAATCCTAAGTGCGTAAATTGGATTACGTTCATTATAAGTTGAATCGTCTTTTGGAGTGGAGTAGAAAAATAAAGAAGGGCGCACAATGCACCCTTCTTTTATCGTCTTTTATCAGTTGTCGTGGCGGTTTACGGCGCGACGCACACCTCGTCCGTCGAAAGGCTGCCGTCCTCGCACACCAGCGCCGCCCCGCCTCCCAGCAGCGGTTGGTCGTTGTCGGTCACATCCAGCACCAGTTGACCGTTCGCCCATCCCCGCAGGCGGTTGCCCTCGGCGGACACGCGCAACGAGATCGTTTCTTCCTCGTTCCATGCGAAATCGGCTTCTGCTAGCACCGTTTCCTTCGAGAGCATCTTCACCAGCCGGATTTTGCGGTTGCGGGTGATGAGCAGCGCGTAATAGCGGCGCATCCCCTGCACACGGATGCCGAGGCCGCCCGCGTCAATCATGTGCGGGATGATGTCGGCGGATACTTGATAGTCGCGCCATTCGCGTGTGCCTTGAATGACCATGCCACGTCCGCTGTTGTGCGCCACGCGGAACGATTCGTACCAGAATGGATCGAAGTGATCCATCGCGCTCACCCACGCTTCGCGCCAACGCAGGCTGTTCTTGCCCGGACGCTTGAGGGTGAGCGTGGGCATGCCGTCCCATGTCAGCGTGTCGAGGTATAGTGTACCTTCCGCGTGTTCGTCCAACTGAAGCCCGACGCGCACGATGGGCGAAATTAAATCGCTATCCAGCGTCCATGCAGTTTCGAGCGTTGCTCCCGGCGCGGCGCTGAAGGCCGGGCCAGTGCGAGTAATCGGTTGATCGAGTGCGTCATAGGCAGAAACCACAAGCCGTCCGCTGATCGGTTGGCGGTTGCTGCTGTCGGCGCTCAGGGTGGCGCGGACGGTCTGCGTGGGGTACAGCGTGGGCGAAACCGCCATGTCGTAGGGTGGGGGCGCGCCAATATCCGCTGGCATCGCCGTGAGTGTGCTGATGATGACCGGCGCGGACACGCCCTGACAGTGCAGCGCCAGACTGCGCGAGCCAAGCGCACTGTGTCCCACCACATTTTCCAGCATCACGCTGCCTTCGCTGGACTGGAAGCCCTGCACCGCACCCGCTTGGTCGAAGTGGAAACGTGCCCCCTGTTTGGGCGCTTGCGGCGCGAGGCCGGCCAGTTGGCGGCCTGTGTTCACGATATGCACGCTTTCGGTGAGCGCATCGGTGATCGAGCGTCCGCCATCCGCGCTGGAGATGTACATGCGGTCAGCCACCGGCCCGCGCCAGTCCACTTTACCTTCCAGTGTCGCCAGCCCGTTTTTGATCCCCAGCAGGCAGCCCACGTTGCCGGAGTTGCAGTCGGTGTCCCAGCCGGAGGTGTTGACGATCATCAGCGATTTGTTGAAATCGTCCTCTCCATACAGCAGGCTGAGGATAATCAGTCCGTGATTGGGAACCATGTGGCACACGCCGCCGTATTTGTCGTAGCCGTAGTTGGCTTCCAGCAACGCCCGCGCTTTACGCCAGTCCGGTTCTTGCTTGTGCCAGCCGCGAATATCGCCAATCATGCGGGTGATGGTCGAGTCGGCGGGGATAAACGTCAGTGCAGCATCCAGTAGCTTGTTCAGGTCGCTTTCTACGAAGGCCAGCGCCTCCATCACCGCGATCACCTGCGCGCCGTAGATGGCTTCACCATCGTGGCTGACGCTGGCAGCGCGACGGGCGAGGTCGGCAGCTAAGGCCGGATCGCCGGGGGCGACCATCGCCCAACCGTCAATGAAGATTTGCGCCCCGATCTGCTCCGCCACGATTTTGCCGTTGGTGGCAATCGAGCCGCTGTCGGGCGCTTCGATGCCCTGCTTCAGCCGCATGTAGGCGGTGTGTTCGGTGGAGTTGCCTTTGCCGCCCCACCACAGAATGGTGCGCCGTTCGATCAGGTAGTTCAGCCATGTGTGACCGATTTGCGCGGCGGTCAGGTCGCGGCTGTAGCCGTGATCGGGCAGCGCCCGCAGGAAGGTGAACGTGCCGGAGATGTCGTCATCGGTCACGATCAGCGGCTTGTTCAGGCGTTCATGGACGTAATTCGTGATTTCGCCCAGTTGCGCCATGATCTTTTCATACGACCAGCCCTCAAAAGGCCGACCCAGATATACGCCGATTAGTTTGCCTAGCACGCCGGCATATACGCGCTCTAGATAATCATTCGGTATGGTGGTCATGTGGTTAACCCTTCAGGCCGCCGGCGGTAAGGCCTTCGATGAAGCGGCGCTGTAATAGCAAGAATAGAATGATGACAGGCAGCACCATAATTACCGATCCGGCGCTGGTCAGCCCCCAGTCGCGGCTGAAGCGTCCCTGAAAGGCGAATAGGCTGGTGGCGATGGGTTTGTAGGTCGGGTCTTGCAGGAAGGTGAGGGCGAACAGGAATTCGTTCCACACGTTCAGGCCGATCACCAGACCGGCGGTCATGAAGCCCGGCCACGACAGAGGCAGGATGATTTTGGTGAACACCTGCATATTGCTTGCGCCGTCAATGCGTGCTGCCTCGATGAATTCTTCCGGGAGTCCAACCATATAAGAGCGCAGCAGGTAAGTGGCGAAGGGTGAGTACAGCCCGCAGTAGATGATGATGAGGCCGAGATGTGTATTGATGAGGCCGACCTGTCGCCACATCACGAACAATGGCACCATGAACAACTGCGGTGGCACGCTCGTCCCCACCAGAAAGTAGAACGCGATCAGCCCCGACCCGCGCAGCTTGAGGCGTGCCAGCGCATAAGCCGCCAGCCCCGCAATGGTCAGCGATCCAGCGATGGTGGAACTGACCAGAATGACGCTGTTGCGAACCGTATCGGCATAGCCGCCTTTTTCCCACGCATTCGGGAAGTTCTCCCACAGGATTTCCTGCGGGAAGCCAATCGGGTTTTTGCCGATTTCGACGGTAGATTTTACCGAGTTCATGAACAGGATGACGATCGGCACAATGGCGAACAGTGCCAGTGCCGTCAGCACAATGTAGTTGGGCAAGCTGGATTGCACACGTTGTTTCTTGAGCATATTAGATATCCCATCCTCTGCGGCGCAGGATGACGAAACCAGCCACCGCGATCATTGCCCACAGGCTCATCATTACGCCGATGGAGGCCGCATAGCCCACATCGAAGCGGTCAAAGGCGTGCTGATACAGGTAAGTCCCCATCACTTCGGACGAATTGGCAGGGCCACCGTTCGTCATGATGTACACGTAATCGAATACCAGCGATGACCAGATGGTAATCATGAGGATGGTGAACACCAGCGTGGGGCGGATGCTGGGCAGGGTGACGTAGCGGAACTGTTGAAAGCGGGTTGCACCGTCCAACCGCGCCACTTCGTAGAGTTCGACATCCACCGCAGTCATGGCGGACAGGTACAGGATGACCAGAAAGCCCCAGAAATGCCACGCATCCACGAAGGCCACGCCCATCAGCGAGGTTTCGCTGGTGCCGAAGATGGGGAAATCCAGAAACGTGATTCCATTTTGCGCCAGCAGCGGGCCGATGCCCACTCGCGGGTGTAATAACTGCCGCCAGAGCTGCGCGTTGACCACGCTGGCGATCACATACGGCAGGAAATAGGCGATGCGGAAGAACATTTGTCCGCGTTTGATGCCCGATAGCAGGTATGCGCCCAGCAACCCAACTGCAATCGGGATTGTCAGGAAGAAAGCCGTCCAGACGAGGTTGTGCGTCAAGGACTGAAAGAAAATCTTGTCTTGAAATAGTTTGGTGAAATTGGCAGTGCCGATAAAGTTGATCGGCCCGTAACCTGACCAATCGGTGAAGGCCAGCAGCAACCCGAAGATGGATGGGATGATGATGACGATCAGATTGAGGACGATCAGCGGCATGATGAATGCCCATCGTCCGAGGACATTGCGGAGGCCGTGCTTGGATGACGGAGTGGGCTGCCTTGTAGGTGCAACTGCGCCGTCATTGGCGATGAATGAATTCATGCTCACTCCTGATGAGAGGGTAGTGGCTGAGAAACAGAAGGGAGGTCGCGGGTGCGGCCTCCCTGTGCATTGTAACGCGGATTAGCGTGCCGGGATGGGCAGAGTCTTGCCTGCGGCGCGGGCTTCGTCCCATGTGGCCTGATGCGCGGCCAGATAGTCTTCCACGCTCAGTTCACCGTACCACACCTGTTCGATTTCCTTCCACAGCTGAACATCGGAGTCCGCCGGCCAGAACGTCCATGTGGTGTAACCCACGCGGCCTGCACCAGTGACAGCGGCGAAGTCCTCATAGAAGCGCGAGATGCGGGGGTCGGTGCCTTCGGGGAAGTCCGATGCCTTGAAGTGCAGCGGCACAACGAATTCACCGTAGCTGTAGCCGGAGGCGATTTGCAGAACGCGAGCCGGGTCGCTGAACAGGAAGTCCAGAACGGCGACGGCAGCTTCGGGGTTCTTCGACTGACCGTTGACCGATAGGGTGCTGCCCGTTGCCAGCATGTAGTTATATTCGCCAGCCATGTCCGAGAACGGCGGGATCGAAACCCAGTCCCAGTCCGAACCCGAGTCCTTGAAGAACTCCCCTGCGCCCCGGAAGCCCCATGTGCCGATCATCATCATCGCCGCTTCTTTGCTGGCGAGGGCGGTGAACTGTTCGTTCCAGCCGTAGGTGAAATAGGTTTCGAGGTTGCCATCGAACCAACCGTCATCAGCGATG
>CAIVEA010000747.1 GCA_903904765.1 uncultured Chloroflexota bacterium | reverse complement strand
GGTTGGATGAGTAATGTGTCTGACTCAAGATTCTATGTGAGAAGCAAATGAACCCCCCATGTCATTCGTAATACATCGGAGTAGGGGTTTGTAACTATCAGGATGGAAGTGCTATTTATTCTGGTTAGACTGTTTCTATCGTTGAGGGAACGCTGGTTTGAGCATAAAACAAAACACCCCTCGCAGATGCGGAGGGGTGCTGTTTTTGGCGGTTGTACGGCGCTTAACCGCGGGGCAGAACGGGTCTGAATTTGTAACCGTAGACGATCATGCCACGTTCTCCTTCGGTGGTGAGTTTGCGCGTGACCATTTCCACGCGATCTCCGATGGCAACCGGCCCATCCACATCCGTGAGTTGCGCGGTAATCAGCGGGCCTTCGTCCAACTTGACCATCGCCAGCATATAGGGGGCTTGATCGTCAAACCCTTCAGGCGATTCCTGTAGAGTGGTGAACGAATAGATCTCCCCTGTGCCTGCGAAGGTAAAGGGTTCGTGCTGCACATCAACCGGCTTGCGTTCAGTACTCATAGGCAGATGTTGCTCCGGCCTTAGCTGGCGGCCTTCAGAGCGACCTTTTCCTCTTTGCTGTTCACATCACGGACAACGGCGTTCTGTTCAGTGGTCGCCGGGGTGGGGCGGGTTTGCAGGCTGACTTCGCCGTTGTCATAGCGCACACCCTGAAGGCGATAACGCTGCGGGTTCAAACGCCAGTGTCTAGAAATCTGCATGATCTGTGTTCCTCCATGCATGGTAGTTAGCAGGCTTGTGGTTGTGCATTTCTGCACGAACATGCGCTAATGCTAGGCGTGTTCAGCTATCAAAACCTATCAGTTGCCCTTTGAGAGCTATCAGAAGCCTGCTTCTATTAGCTTTTGTTCATCTTCTGACCGCATTTTGCACGGGCTAGACCATCAGCAAATGGGTGTAGGCGCTACTGCCCATGCCGCCGAGATTCTGAAGCAGGCCAACCTTCGCGCCAACTACCTGATTCGCGCCAGCCTGCCCGCGAAGCTGGAGCGCGGCTTCTACCGCTTGATAGATGCCGGTTGCGCCCGCCGGATTACCACGCGCTTTCAGGCCGCCAAAGGTGCTTAACGGGAGTTTGCCCGTCAGCCCGATGCTGTTGCTTTGCGCCAGCGCACAACCCTGACCGCGTTCTGCGAATCCGGCGGCTTCCAACGCCAGCGCCGATAGCACAGTGTACGAGTCGTGCAGCTCAAAGAAGCTCACATCGTCCGGTTGTAGGGCGGCCTGCGCGAAGGCTCTGGCGGCGGATACCTGCGCCGCTTTGAGGTGAAGCATGTCAGCGCGGTCTTGCAGCGCGAGGGTGTCTGTGGCAGCGGCGCTGCCTGCGATCAAAACAGGCTGCGACACCAGATCGGCGGCGCGTTCGGCGCTGGTCAGGATGATAGCGGCTGCGCCATCGCCATCTGGCGCACTGTCGAACAGGCTGACGGGTTCGGAAATCATCGGCGCTTTGGCGAAGCGTCCGGGCTTGATGAGGTTGCGGAACATGGCATTTTCGCTGCGCGCGCCGTTAGCATGGGCGTTGATGCTGAAGCCTTCAAAGGCATCCAGCGTCAGCCCGTAAGCGTGCATATAGCGCCGCATGAGCATGGCGGCCAGCGCGGTGAGCGTGACACCATGCGCGGCTTCATAATCTGCATCCAGACTCACGCCCCGCGCTTCCACACGGGCGCTGCCCACCGTGTCGGTGGACTTTTCCACGCCGAGGACGAGGGCGGTTTCCACCACGCCGGAGGCGACAGCCAGATAACCCGCACGGAGTGCCGCGCCGCCAGAAGCATCTCCGGCTTCCAGTGTGCAGGCTTCCACGCCGCCCAATCCGGCGTAATCCGCGACCAGCGCACCCACTTGCTGCTGGCTGCTGAAGGTCGCACCATAGGCGTTGCCGATATACAGCGCATCCACCTGTTTCAGGCTGGCATCGTGCAGCGCAGCGTGTACCGCGTCCGCCGCCAGCATTCGCAGACTGCTTGACCAATGCTCCCCGACGGGAGTCTGTCCAATTCCAACAATAGCTACGGGTCGCATGAGCGCACTTAGTCCTTCAGCTTGCCGCGATAACGGCAGTAGGTAGCATAGTCAATCTGAGTACGGCGGGCGATGTAGTTGCGTGTGGTGGGGGCGCGGCGCTGCACAGCCGTCACCCGTTCGGTGACGCGAATATCGAAAGCATCCGAACCGGCACCGCTGCCGTAGCTGACCATCAGGATGCGATCACCGGGCTTGGCTTGGTCGAGGATGGCCGTCAGGCCGAGCATGCACGAGCCGGAATATACGTTCCCGATCACGCCTGCCAGCAGACCTTCTTTGATCTGTTCATCTTTGAAGCCGAGAATTTCGGCGGCGCGGCTGGGGAATTTGACGTTGGGCTGATGGAACACGCCGTAGGTGTAATCGGCGGCGGTTGTCCCCATCATATCCATCAGGGATTGTGCGGCGGTGGTGACATGGGCGAAATAGGCCGGTTCACCCGTGAAGCGATCTCCATGACTAGGGTAAGTTTCGCCGGAACGCCGCCAGAAATCGGGTGTATCGGTCACGAAACTGTAGCTACCTTGATAGACCGCGCAGGATTCGGCGGCGGGGCCGAGCAGGAAGGCTGCGCCACCGGATGCTGCCGTATATTCCAGCGCATCACCGGGGCGACCCTGCGCCGTGTCCATGCCGATGCTGAGTGTGTAGGCCACCATGCCGCTGCCGATCATGCCGATGGAAGCCTGTACCGCTTCAGTGCCGGCTTTGCAGGCGAATTCCCAGTCCGCGGCCTGAATATTGGCGGATGCGCCGATGCTTTCCGCCACAATGGTGCTGGTGGGCTTGACGGCGTAGGGATGGCTTTCGCTGCCCACCCACACGGCGCGAATGAGTTGCGGGTCAATGGCGGCACGCGCCAGCGCATTACGGGCAGCTTCGACGGACATGGTGGTGACATCTTCATCCAGTCCAGCGACGGCTTTCTCGATGATCGGGCTGCCACCTAACCCGTTCGTCCACACACGGGCGACTTCCGCACCGGGCAGACGGTAGCGCGGCACATACGCTCCGTACCCGACAATCCCCACCTGACGGTCAGGACGCATCAGGTTTGAAGCGTTTGACATCTGCGTTCCGTTTACAGTCATTCGTCACTTCCTTATTGGGTTGTCCACTCATGAACGAGCGTCTTGGCTCGTTCCAGACGGATTTGACCTTCATCAATCATGGTTTGCACCACACGGGCGATCAGATCGCCTTGCGCTCCGGCTGCCAGCGCCAACTGGCGGGCGTGCATCCGCATGTGTCCTTGCTGGATGCCGACGGTGGCGAGGGCGCGAATGGCGGCGAGGTTCTGTGCGAGGCCGACAGCCGCCGCGATTTCGGCTAACTGACGGGCATTCTCGATACCGAGGATACGCAGCGCGAGGCCGGCAGCGGGATGGACGCGGGTTGCGCCGCCCACAATGCCCAGCGCTAGCGGCAGTTCGATGCTGCCGCGCAGATCGCCCTGATCGTCCTTCCACCAGCGGGTGAGGCTGCGGTACTGACCATCCCGCGCAGCATAGGCATGTGCGCCGGATTCTACCGCCCGCCAATCGTTGCCTGTCGCCATGACGACGGCATCTACGCCGTTCATAATGCCCTTGTTGTGGGTGGTGGCGCGGTAGGGGTCTACTTCGGCAAATGCGCCTGCTTCGACGATGGCATTCACCGCATCTGCTCCGGTAATCGTGTCGGTTGCCAGTTCTGCGGCTGGGATGCGGCCTTCAGCGCGGGCACGGCGGCGATCTGTGAGGTTGCTGAGGATGCGGAGATTGACTCTCCCGCCTGTTAGCGCCTCGATGCGCGGCGCGAGATGTTCGACAGCGGTGTTGATGGCGTTCGCGCCCATCGCGTCACGGGTGTCCATGAGCAGATGGACGATGAGCATGGGGCCGACGCTGGACTCTGCTATCGGGCGCACTTCGATATCCCGCGAACCACCGCCATGCTTGACGATGCTCCCACCGACGCGATCCGCTTCGGCCATCAGTTCTGCTTTGTGGCTGAGGATGGCGGCGGCGGCGGCCTGCAAATCGGTCAGATCGAGCACTTGAATCTGCCCGATCATGACTGGCTCATCGCTGCTGGTACTGAAGCCGCCACCTTCGCGGAACAGTTTGGCGGCGTTGCTGACGGCAGCCACCACAGACGGTTCTTCAATCACCATCGGGATGAGATAGTCGCGGTTATTGATGAGAAAGTTAGTGGCGATCCCCATCGGAAGGCCGTATACGCCGATGACATTTTCGATCATGTTTTCGGCGATAGACGGGTCTAGTCCGGCGCGGAGCGCAGCTAAATCGGTGTCCGACAAGCCCGCCCACTGTGCGATGAGGGCAGCGCGTTCGGCCAGTGGACGTTTGTAAAAACCGGGGAGGCGTGAAGATTGATTGTTCATGTGCCGCACTATAGCAGCGGTGAACTTTCAAAAGCTATCAGACCGTGAAATATTGCACGAGCGTGGCTGAGAAATTGGTGAGATGCAGCGCGTCAGGCGTTGTAGCGCAGTGAAAGACAGGTCAGGCTGCCGTCCATTTTCTCAAATTCGCTCATGCCGAGATGATGCACATGTTGCACATGACGGGCAGCTAATTCCGCAACGGTGGGGTAGCCTTCCATGATGAGCAATGAGTCGTTGATGGGGACGACGTTCGCGCCGTGCCATTCGCGTTCGGGGAGGGTGTGGCATTCGGCAAAGCTGAAGCGAAAGTCGGTTTGCAGGCGCGGGGAGAGCAGCAGCACGCCGGGGGCAAGTTCGGTCACGCCGGTTTTGAGGTGCAGCACGCCCGTCACAGGCACGAATTCCACCGCCAGCGCCGCATCGTAGTCGCGCAGGGCGTTTCGCAGTGCCACAGCGCCAGCGCGATTGGTACGTTCGGAAAGGCCAATCAGCACGCGATCCGCACAGAACAGCACATCTCCGCCATCCAGAAAGGCTTCTCCGGTCAGGCGCGTTAGCGGACGGTGGGCGAAAGCCTGTGCAATCGCATCCGCTTCGCCCCGTCGCGAGATTGCGCCCGGTTGCGTAATCACGACCAGATCGCCATAGATCACCGCTGTATCTTCCACGAAGCAGCCGTCGGGATAGGTCGGGTTGCCAGCGAGTGTGGTCATGTGCAGGCCGCAGGCACGGAGCGCATCCGTATAGGCCGCATATTGCTCTTCAGCCAGCGTCATATCCGGCGCATCGCCCGTCTGGCTGGTCAGGCCGGCGCTGAGGTTCTGTGTGGGCGTGCGGGTGAGGGCGTGGGTGAAGCGGTTGTGCTGGATCATAGTGCTGACCTTGCTGTGATGGATGTAGTGTTGAGTGTAGCGTTATCCCCGCCTGCCGCACAAGCGTGGGGAGTAGGGGGCGCAGCCTAAAAACACAAAACCCGCCTTGCGGCGGGCTGCGTTTGCGAAGCAGGACGGGCTGTGGCTAGTCCGGCAGAATATTCGTGCCGAGGAAGGCATCCAACCATGTGACGTGAATCAGCATGATGGGAATATAGGTGACGATGAAATAGCCGAAACCAAACTTTTCCAGCGTCATGCCCGCAGCTTCCGGTTTCACAACAGGGAAGCCAATAGTCACGATGAGGTACGTGACGACGAAGCCCAGTACCGCCGAAATGCCCCAGACCACTAGACGGCGAACAGCCAATGACGACATGCCACTTCTCCGACTTTGAACATACTATTGAACGAGCAGATTGTAACCGCTGTCGGTTAAAATGTGCAAGTGGTGAGCGCAGCAATTCCGCATGAACTTCGTCTGTGCATTGCGAAACGTCCAAAACGTTGTTAAAGTCTTGAACGTGATGTCTATCACAAACTAAAAACCTCATGGTTGGTATGGTTGTGTTGTATTGGAACGTGTTCGCGCACTGGACACAAATTTCCTAACGCCGAACTCTGATAACGAAGGAAGGGAGCCAGTTCATGGCTGACTTGTTCGATAAAATTCGTACTGATGAGACGATTCATCGCGCAAAAGAGGCGACGGAAGTGGGTATGTACCCATATTTCCGCGCTTTGAGCGAGACGGAAGGTGTGACGGCAGTATTTGAGGGTCACGAAGTCGTGATGCTCGGCTCGAATAACTATCTGGGGCTGACGACTGATCCCCGTGTTCGCAACGCTGCGATTGAAGCGGTGAAACGCTACGGCACGAGTGTGACGGGTTCGCGCTTCCTGAACGGGACGCTGGAACTGCATCTCGAACTGGAGCGCCGTCTGGCGAAGTTCGTGGGTATGGAAGCCGCAGTCGTGTTTTCGACGGGCTATCAGAGCAACGTGGGCGCAATTTCGGCGATTGCCCAGAAGGGCGACACGATCATCCTCGACAAAGACGACCATGCCAGCATTGTGGATGGAGTCACCATGTCCGG
>CAIVEA010000746.1 GCA_903904765.1 uncultured Chloroflexota bacterium | reverse complement strand
GGAGTACCGCTTTGGAGAGGGGAAGTAAGATGGTATTACACCCTTCGCTCTGACGCGCAGCGGAAGGGGCGGGGATGAGGGTTATCACTCTACCGGTTGCGTTCCTCTATAAAGGTCGCGTCCTCGTGCGCCCGCTTCGGGCTTTTGTCGGTGATCGGGGTCAGCGCCAGCACACCAAAGGTCTGCCCGATGTACTGCGCCGCCTGATTGAACGACTCGAACGACAGGGCGCTGGATTCTGCCCAACCGGGGCGCACCCACCATGTCGCATCCCCCGCGAAACTCTCGCTCCCATCATCGGCGCTCATCACCATCACATTGCCCTCATGCCGCAGGTAGTAACCGGGCATATTGACCGATTGCAGGCTGACGGCGGCAGGGTCAGCCAGCCCTTCGACCACGATGAACTGCGAGTTCTCAACTGCCCCGTTGAAGAAGCCCAGTTTGACGAAGTTGCTATCGTGGTACAGATAGGCATCCTCATAGGCGAAGGCGCGGTAACGGATGAGGTCAATCGCGGTCACATCCGGCATGGGGTCTACGCCCGTATCGCCGGAGGGCAGCGGGATCGCCTCGGAATCGGCCACCGGAACGCCGAAATTAGGCGTGCCGTCCGCGTTCCATGTGAACTTCTGGGCGCGGGTCATGCGCGAATTGCCGCAACCTTCGATGGCGCTGTCATTGGCGTGGTACACAATCCAATCTTCAGTGCCGTCCGGCGATTTGAAGAAGCCATTATGACCGGGGCCATACACGCCGTTGGCATCCGAACGCACGAAAACGGGTTCGGGGTTCTTCACCCACGAGTCGGCGCTGAGGGGGTCGCCGCCGGTGTAGGTTAGCATCCCCAACTGGTAATCCGGTGTGTTGCAATAGCTGGCAGAATAGATGATGAAGGTTTTGCCGTCGTGCTGGAGCGCCACCGGCCCCTCGTTCACGTTCAGGCCGACCTTCTCCCACGCATATTCGGAATGCGAAATCTCCACCCGCGCCCCACTGATCGTCCAAGGATTGCTCATGGGCGCGATGTACAGGGCTTGGAACGGCCCTGTCCACGACGAGAACAGGAAGTACAGTTTGTCGTCCAGTTGCAACACGCTGCCATCAATTGACCAGACATCATGCGTCGCATCGAACAGGCGGCCTTTGAAGGTATACGGGCCTAACGGGTCAGTTCCGGCACTTTCCAGCACGTAACTGCGCTGGTTGTCCAGCGTGTCCGATGTACCTGCCGAATAGTAGAAGTACCAGCGTAGGCCGTCCGGCCCATCCAGCAGGCGGAATTCCGGTGCCCAGAAGTTGCAGCAGCGCGAGGGGTCGGTTTCAAAGTAAATCTGTATCTGCATGGCGGTTTTCAGGCCGGCCAGCGTGGGCGAACGGCGCATAATCCAGTTAGAGCCGCCCGTTGTGGTGGCAAGGTAGTAGTTGCCCTCGTAGTACGTCAACCAAGGATCAGCACCGCTGAAGGCCGTCAGCGGGTTATTGAAGGTAGCCGGCACGGGGGCATCCTGCGCGGCAGCCACACCGAAGGTCATCAGCAGCGCCGCAACGAATAGCAGTAAACGAGTTCTCATAGCGACACCTGTAACACCGTGAACGAGAGGGGCGGCAGTCGTAACGTCGCCGTGCTGCCTGCCAGCGTGGGCGGGGCAAGCGGCTTCGTCACCAGCAAATGCGGGTTTTCGTAACTGTTGGCGGCCTTCGGGTCTGTCCCCGAAAGCTGATAGGCGGCGGGGATGGCTTTCGGAGCGTGGTCTTGCCAGTGCAGTTCGGTGGTCACGCTCTCGGTCTGGCTGCGGTTGACGATGAACACCGCCTGTTCGCCTGTCGCCTCGTTGTACGAGGATGACACATCCAGCAGCGGCATATCCCCGAAGCGAGTGGTGGCGTGCAGCGGGGATTGCACCCGCACATCCAGCGCCACGCCTGCTGCCAGACGGCTGAACAGCATCAGCGGGTAGTAGATGGACTGCTTGAGCATGGCATCGCGCTTGGTCAGGATGGGGGCGATGATGTTCACCACCTGCGCCAGACAGGCCACCTTCAGTACGTCCGACTTCCGCAGGAACACGTTCAGCCATTCCGCCACCAGCAGCGCATCTTCGAGGTTGTAGACTTCCTCGGCAATCGGCGGCGCTTCCATCCAGTCGCGGATGACCAGATCAGGGCCGGGCAGCTTGTAGGCGATATTCCACTCGTCCCACGTCAAATACACATCATGCTTGGAACGGTTCTTGGCCTTCACATAGCGCAGCACGCCGGAGAGCGTATCCACGAAATCCTCAAATTCCGCCGTGAGCGCGAGGAAACTGTCGGTGTCGTTCTCGTGGTTCTTGGCGTAGTAGTGAATCGAGTGGTAGTCCACCACATCCCAGCAGTGTTCCAGCGCCACCCGATCCCATTCCGGGTAAGAGGGCATCTGCGAATTGGACGACCCGCACAGCACGGTCTGAATGGTCGGGTCTTGCCAGCGCATCATCTTGGCGGCTTCACGCGCTTTCTTGGCGTAATCCAATGCGCTCAAATTGCCGATTTGCCAGAAACCGTCCATCTCGTTGCCGATGCACCAGTATTTCACACCGTAGGGGTCACGGTGGCCGTTAGCGGCGCGCATGTCGGCGTACTGCGTGCCGATGGGGGCGTTGCAATACTCCACGAGGTTCGAGGCATCCTGAATCGTCCCCGTCCCCATGTTGACCGCCATCATCGGTTCGGTGTTCACCAGCTTGCAGAAGGCCATGAACTCATCCGTGCCGAACTGGTTGGTTTCCACCGAGCGCCACGCCAGATCGCGGCGGCGGGGGCGCTGCTCACGCGGGCCAACGCCATCTTCCCAGCGGTAGCCGCTGAGGAAGTTGCCACCGGGGTAGCGCATCGAACGGAAGTTGAGTTCGCGCAGGGCGGCCAGCACATCAGTACGCAGGCCGTTCTCGTCCGCGAGGGGCGATTGCGGATCGTAGATGCCCTCGTAAATGCAGCGTCCCATGTGTTCGGCGAACCCGCTGAACAGCAGGGGTGAAATCGTGCTAATGGTGCGCTGCGTGTCTAAGAAAATACGGGCGTTGGATGCAACTGTGGGAGGCATGATGATGATCCTATAAGTATCGAATTAAAAAGAGTCCCCACCCCTTTTTCCCAGAAACCTCACCCTCTGTCCCTCTCCATTACGCGGAGTGCCGCTTGGAGAGGGGAAAGGTGCGGGAATTTTGCAGGGACAACACCTGTGTTGTTTGTTTGGTTTTGCGGCGGCGCTGGCGGACACGGCGCAAGCCGTGTCCCTACGTATCCCCTCACCCTGCCCCCTTCGCCTTGAGGGAGAAGGGTTGGGGATGAGGGTTATCCAGCCAAACTTAGAGGCTGACTTCGATGGCGGTGAAGGACATGGGCGGCAGCGTGATCGAGGCGCGGTTGCCGTTCAGCGCCGGAGCAGCTACCGATTTTGTCACCAGCAGGTTCGGGTTCTCGTAGCTGTTGGCGGCCTTCGGGTCTGTCCCTGACAGTTGATGCACGGCCTTGATCGCCTTCGGAGCGCGGTCTTGCCAGTGCAGTTCAGTGGTCACGCTCTCGGTCTGGCTGCGGTTGACGATGAACACCGCGTTCGCGCCGGTGGCCTCGTTGTACGAGGACGACACATCCAGCAGCGGCATTTCGCCGTAACGCTTGGTTTCGTGCGTGGGGGCGACCACATGAGCATCCAGTGCCACACCTTCGGCGAGGCGATTGAACAGCACAATCGGGTAGAAAATGGACTGCTTGAGCATGGCATCCCGCGTGGTGAGGATGGGGGCGATGACGTTCACCACCTGCGCCAGACAGGCCACCTTCAG
>CAIVEA010000745.1 GCA_903904765.1 uncultured Chloroflexota bacterium | reverse complement strand
ACGCAGGCCAACTCAGCGCATTTTGAGCATGTAATGTCGTCGCTGATGGATACTACGCCAGTCGCCTCACCGTCTGCGTGGGATCAACCGCCGATCAAAGAACAGGACGATGCTGGACTGATCTGGGACGACGGCAGCATGAGCGACTCCAGTCCTGCGCCCGGTTTCCTCGACGACTGGGCAACCCCGGCAACATGGACACCTTCCGACCAACCTGCGCCGGCCTTCAGCGCACTTGACCCTATTGACCCGAACGCCAGCACACCGTTCACCGATGCACTGGCGCTAACTGCGGCGCAACAAGATGAGTGGTCGCTGCCTGCGAAGTCCAGCACCGCCACGCAACAGGATGAGTGGTCACTACCTGCAAGCAGCGATGCAGATGAAGAACTGCCGCCGCTAACACCTGAAGATGCTTATCTGGCGCAAATGGCACTGCACCTCACGCAGATGTCGCTGGAGATTAGCGCCGAAGCCACGCTGCTCACACGCGGCGAGGAAATGGTGGCTTACGCGGGACACCTCTCGAAAGCCGATGCACAGGAGCTGCGGCGGACGATCAACGATGACTGGCGAGCTGACCCCGAAGGTGCGCGATTGCGCTTCATCGTGCTACCGAGCAGCGGCAAAGAGTACATGCTGTACTCCACGCCCACCGTGGGCGACCTCGTGCTGTCACTCATCTTCGCTGGCACAACGCCTATTCGCACCATCCGGCAACAGGGACAACGCCTGCTGGAGGCACTACGGGACATCCCCGAAACCGTCCCCGAACCTGCACCACAGTCGGTAGAAACGCGGGTGGAGGTTCCGACCGCGCCCGTACCCGAAACGGCGCTGACGCTGGAACCGTTCACCTACCTGTGGCTGCTGCGCGACCCCGAACAAGGGTTGAGCGAGGATGTCGGGCAAGCCATCGTTACTGGGTTGCAGATGCAACTCCGCGAACGCCGCTGGAAGATACAGGCGGTACAGGTGGCGGAGGACTTCGTGTATATGCAGGCCGAAGTGCCGCCCGATCTGCCCGCGAATCAGGTGGTGCGTGATCTGAAAGCGCGTTCTGCCGAAATCGCCCATGCCCAGAACCCTGATCTGACCCCGCAGTTGTTATGGGCAGATGGCTACCTGATTCTGACACCGGGGCGCAGCCTCTCCATCGAAGAAATTCAAGAATTCATCAATTTCCAGCGCATGATGTAAGCCGTACCCCTGCTTTGCAGCAGGGGTCAGTGGCTTACAGTTGCATTCATGCTGTAAAATAGCCCAAATGTTCAATCACAATCGGGGTAATACGATGGCCTCCCGCCCGTTATTCGTACTCATAGACGGTCATGCGCTGGCCTATCGCCAGTATTTCGCGCTGCAAAAGTCCGGCTTTCAGACCCGCGCAGGAGAACCTACGGCAGCGATTTTCGGCTTCGCCCGCACACTGCTAGACATCCTGCAAAAAGTGAAACCAGCCTATATCGCCGTCAGCTTTGATCGCGGCTTGAGTGGGCGCGACCTACTGTATGGCGAGTACAAAGGCACACGCGAGAAAATGCCGGACGATTTGCGCCCACAAATTGACCGCATACAAACGCTGGTGGCGGCCTTCAACATGCCGATTCTGGCTTTGGATGGCTACGAGGCGGATGATGTGATCGGCACAATTGCGCCACAGGCCGAAGCGCAGGGTGTGGATGTGCAGATCGTGACCGGAGATCGTGACCTGCTGCAACTGCTGACTGACTCGATCCATGTGCAGTTGCCGCGCAGAGGCGAAAATGATGTCGTGTATGATGTGGCGCTGTTCCGCGAGGAATACGGCCTTGAACCGCTGCAACTGGTGGAACTGAAGGCGCTGGTGGGCGACACGTCTGACAACATCCCCGGCGTGAAGGGCATCGGAGACAAGACTGCGACCACCCTGCTCCAGCAGTATCACTCGGTTGATAACCTGTACGCCCATCTGGACGAGATCAAAGGCGCGAATCAGAAGAAGCTGAGCGAAGGGCGTGACGCGGCTTACCTCAGCCACAATCTGGCGCGAATCCGGCGGGATGTCCCCATCACGCTCGATCTGAAAGCCTGCATCTCGCACGATTTTGATGTGGCGACGGTGGACGCGCTGTTCGGTGAACTGGAGTTCCGAACACTGCGTAACTTACTGCCCAAAGCGGCAGCGCAGCTCACAATGTTCGCAACGGAAGCGGCAACCCCCACCGAAGCGCCCGCCGAAGAACCATCCGAGCCAATCATTGAAACGGTGATCGTGCGCGATATGGTGACGCTGCGCGAGCTGGTGGACGTGATGAACAGCGCCCGGCTGATCGCCTTCGACACCGAAACCACCAGCACCGACCAGATGGCGGCGCGGTTGGTGGGGATATCGCTGGCAGTATCCGGGGAACGCGGCTACTACATCCCCATCGGGCATGTGGTGGAGCAACCGCTGTTGCTGGGGCTGGCCGCCGAACCGGAACAACAACAACTCCCGCTGGAACAAGTGGTGGAGGCGCTGCGCCCACCCCTGACGAACCCGGCGATTGGCAAGGTGGCACACAACGCCAGCTATGATGTGGTCATGCTCCAACGGTACGGGCTGGATGTGAGTCCGGTCACGTTCGACACAATGGTGGCGGAATGGCTGCGAAACCCGGAAAGCAAGTTCTTAGGGCTGAAGAACCTCGCACGACAAGAACTCAGCATCAACATGACCGAGATCAGCGACCTGATCGGCACAGGCAAGAAGCAGATCACAATGGACACCGTGCCGATTGAACGCGCCGCGCCCTACGCGGCAGCAGATGCGGGAATCACGTTGCGGCTGACCGAAAAGCTGCAATCGGAACTGGTAACAGCTGACCTGCTCAACCTGATGCAAACGCTAGAAATGCCACTGATTCCGGTGATCGCCGCGATGGAACGGGCGGGCGTGCGGTTGGACATCCCCTACCTCGCCAATTTGAGCGAACGGATGCAGGACATGCTCTCGGCGCTGGAACAGAAGATATATGATCTGAGCGAAGGTTACGGGTCGTTCAACATCAACAGCCCCAAGCAGTTGAATGATGTGCTATTCGGCAAGCTGGGACTGCCCGCGCAAGGGCTGAAAAAGACCACGCACGGATTCTCCACCGATGCAACGGTGCTGGAAGGGCTGAAGGGCGCACACCCGATTGTGGAGAAAATCCTCGATTACCGCGAAGTCGCCAAACTGAAAAGCACGTATGTGGACGCGCTGCCCGCACTGGTCAATATGGAGACCAAGCGGGTGCATACCAGCTACAACCAGACAGGGACGAGTACCGGACGAATCAGCAGCAACACGCCTAATTTGCAGAACATCCCCATCCGCAGCGATCTGGGGCGCGAGGTGCGGCGGGCGTTCGTGGCGGAAGCGGGCAAAAAGTTGCTCTCGGTGGACTACAGTCAGGTGGAACTGCGAATACTGGCGCACATCAGCAAGGATGAAACCCTGCTGGAAGCGTTTGCACAGGGGCAAGACATTCATGCTGCCACCGCCGCCGCCGTGTACGGAATCCCGTTAGAGAGCGTGACCAAGAATCAGCGCAGCTTCGCCAAGCGCGTCAATTTCGGGTTGATTTACGGCATGGGCGCGTTCCGGCTGGCGCGAGATAGCGACCTGACGCTGGCGGAGGCGAAAACGTTCATCGAAGCGTATTTTGCACGGTTGCCGGGCGTGAAGAAATATCTGGACGACACTAAGCAGGCGGCACGGCAAGGGCCAATCTATACGTTATTCGGGCGGCGGCGCGAGTTCCCGTTGTTGCAAAAAGGGATAGCGAACCAGAACGCGATACAGGCTGATGAACGGGTCGCTATCAATATGCCGATTCAGGGGACGGCTGCCGACATCATGAAACGCGCCATGATTGATCTGTACACCGCACTGCCGCAGGAAAGACTGCGTGGGCGCATGATTTTGCAAGTGCATGACGAACTGGTGCTGGAAGTACCAGAGGACGAGATTCAGCCGACTCGTGATCTGGTGGTACGGGTGATGGAAGGCGCATACATGATGGACGCGCCGCTGCGGGCGAACGCTCAGATTGGCGATAACTGGGACGAGATGCAATTGTTGTAGGAACAGATGCCGAAAGTTCAAGATGCGACTATACTTTTAATGTCACTCCAGTAGGCATTCAACAAGTAAGGCGGGCAGATTGGCTGGCGAACGCATCCTGATCTGTGATGATGGCAAAGAGAACCGTGAATTTCTGGTGCAATATGTGCTGGAACCGAACGGATTCCAGCCGATAGAAGCGCGAGACGGCAAAGAAGGGCTTGATCTGGCGCTGGAACTGCACCCGGATTTAATCTTGCTGGATTTGCAGATGCCGCGCATGAACGGAATTGATGTCCTCAAGAACCTCGCCAAAGTGGGCGCGGACATCCCCGTGATTCTGATGACATTTCACGGCTCAGAAGATGTCGCCATCGAAGTGTATCGGCTGGGCGTGCGTGACTACGTGAAAAAGCCCTACTCGCCCGAAGAAATGCTGGAGGCGATTGAACGCAGCCTGACGGAAGTGCGCCTACGCAAAGAAAAAGAGGCGCTCACCGAACGGTTGCTGACCGCCAACCGCGATATGCAGCGCCGCTTGCAAGAAATGAACGTGCTATATGTGGTGGGTAAGAGCGTAACCGAACTGGCGAATATGAATGACCTGCTGCCGCGCATCGTGGACGCTGCTACGCAGATCGCTCAGGCCGAAGAAGGGTTCATCTACCTGTTGGAAAGCTCGAATTTACGGTGCAAGGCGCAGAAGAAACTCAACACTGGACAATCGCGCCCCGCCAACCATGATGCGAATGATCCGATTGCAGTTCAGGTGTTGAAGCAAGGGCAACCTCTTACGCTGAATCCTGACCAGATGGCACAGACAGGCATCAACGGCTATACCGTTGCCTATGCGCCAATGATCTTGCGCGGCAAGGTGATCGGCGTGCTGGGCGTAGGGAACATCACGCCGAAATCGCATGTTTTCACACGGCACGATAGCGCCCTGTTAAGCACACTGACGGACTATGCTAGTATCGCCATCGAGAATGCCCGTAACTTCGAGGCGTTGCGCATGACGAAAGAGCGCGAGAACGAACAGATTCGCGGCTCGTTTGAACGGCTCGTCCCGCCTTCAGTGGTAGACCGGGTACTCTCGCACCCCGAAGACCTAAAACTAGGCGGCACCCGGCAGGAAATCAGCGTGTTGTTCGCAGATATTCGCGGCTACACCAGTTGGAGCGAAAACGCGCCACCCGAAAAAGTGGTGGAAATGCTGAATGACTATCTCAGTCTGGCGGCGGAGATCATTCTGGCGTGGGATGGCACGCTGGATAAGTTCTTTGGGGACGGGCTGATGGCGATTTTCAACGCGCCCAAAGAACAAGGCGACCATGTACACCGCGCCACGGATGCGGCGCTGGCGCTGATGCGTGCTGGCGAGGAAATGCGAGTGCGACGCGGCGATAATCTGTATTACAGCATCGGCGTGAACGTGGGCGAAGCGGTGGTGGGCTACATCGGCACAGACCGGGCGATGAACTACACCGCGATTGGTGATGTGGTAAATACTGCCAAACGGCTGCAAGAACTGGCGCAACCGGGGAAAATCTGGGTAGAGGGGGTCGTGGTGGAACGGCTGGGCGATCTGGTGCAAGCGCAACCGTTAGGCGAAGTCAAAATACGTGGGCGCAAGAAAGCAGCGTTCGCTTATGAACTAGTCGGCCTGAAGCCGGAATAACGCAAAAGGCGACAAAACAAAAGGACACAACTTGCGTTGTGTCCGGTTTGTACGGAAACCCTGCTACTTCTTGTCCTCCAACATGCCATCACGCGGGCGGAAGCTCATACGGATGGGCGTGCCTTCAAAAACATACGCCTCCCGCAATTGGTTTTCCAGATAACGACGATAGGTGAAATGCACCAATCGCGTGTCGTTGACATGAAACAGGAAAACGGGCGGGTTCACAGCAACCTGACTGAGGTACATCAACTTGAGGCGCTTCGTTCCGCTGGTTGGGGGCGGATGCTTCTGTACAGCTTCCCGCAGCATCCGGTTCAGCTCGGCAGTGTTGATGCGCTGGAACCGGGCCTCCCACACGCGGTT
>CAIVEA010000744.1 GCA_903904765.1 uncultured Chloroflexota bacterium | reverse complement strand
TTTACCACCCAGCGCAGATACGGCACCACGTTCAGGCCGCCACCCCATTCGGCTACACCACCAGATTCGGGGGGCAGCGCAGCATGATAATTTTCCCAGTTGAGCGCCACCCCACAGAACTGAATCCACAGGCTGAAGGCCACCAGAAGCACAAAACCGCCCCACCACAACAGCCTTCGCATGTGCAGCAGGGCAGCAAGGGCGGGCAGCAGACCAAGGCTAACCAGCGGCAGCGCCGGAATCAGGAAGCGCGGCGGCCACGACAACCCGCCGAACCAGAACACGCCACGAAACAGCGCGTAGCCCAGCGCGAAGGTCAACAGTGCGCCGGCATACACCCCGATCAGGCGATATGCACCGCGCTTGTACAGCAGCCACCACCCCGGCAGGCACAACAGCAGCACCGGAGATGTCCCCCACAGACTGCCGCCGAGACTGAGCAAATAAGTGTGCAGCGCGAGGTGAATCAGGCGCACCGCGTCTGGCGAACGGCGTAGCAGCGGGGCGAGTGCCTCATACAGAGGCGAAAAATCAACCCACACCGCCAACAGCGAGAGAGCGATGAACACTAGCAACGCCGCAGCAGTCGCCAAGACCAGCCTTTTCGCCCACCACGCCGCGCCATACCAGCGTACCGCAGGGAACGCGATCAGCAGCAACACCGGCAGCGCAAACACCACCGACTCTTTGGTGAGGAATGAGCCGAGCAACATAAGCAGACTGCCCAGCGCCAGCGGCAGGGAACGATAAGCCGAAGCCCGCCAACGTTCCACGCACAGCGCCGTGAGCAAAATCAGCAAGGCGGCCAGCGGTTCGCGGAAAAACGTCTTACTATACGGCCACAATCCGGTACACGCGCCGATCAGCAAACCGAACAGCACGGCAGTCCGTTCGGTATAGCCCAACGCCAGCGCGTACAGGAATAACACACCGCCAATGCCCGCACACACCAGCACATTGAACAGCCATACCGTATGAACCAGCCCCACCCCCGGCAGTTTATCCGCCACCCATACTAGCGTCGAGGCCAGCACAATCTGCAACGGTTCGACATCAATCGCGGCGGGGCGCACACTTTCGGGCAAACTAGGGTCAGGCATACTGAACCATGCGGCTTTATCAATCACCATGTCGCCGTAATACACCAGACTCTCAGAGGCATCGAACAGCGCCAACGTGTCGCCGCTTTCGATACGCCCACTATAAGTGGTCAGGTACAAGCTGGCTAACGCGATGTATAGCGCAACGAACAAAGCTGCACGGCGGCGGGTTATCAAGGCGGGGGCGGTCAAAGCAGCAGAAACCTCAATGGTACGATCAGAAACCTTCAGAAGATGAATAGATGAACCCGCGTGGGCGGGTTCATGCGGTTTGAGACATCACGCGCAAACAGGTTTGCACAGCAATCAAGGCTTGCCGCCACCGATCAACTTGTTGCGAACACCGAGCAATCCCTTGATGACCTTCTGACTGGCGCTCAACTCGTCCAACTGTTCCAAGCCCACCTCGTAAGTGGCCGCGCCTGCCGAGAGCTTACGTTCCTTCACCTGTAAATCGGCCATCGCAATCATGGTTTCGCCGTACAGTTTCTTCTCGCCCAAATCTTGGAAAATGTCGGCGGCCTGCCGATAGCAATTATAGGCCTGTTCGCGATCCCCCAGCCCTAGATAGACCGCGCCCAGATTGCCCAGCACCATCGCAGCGCGGCGGCTATCCCCGCTAATGCGGAAAATTTCCAACGCCTGCTGCATCATATCCAGCGCCTGCTCATGTTCGCCGAGCAACCGGTGTACAAGGCCGATGTTCACCTGCATCTCGGCGACCATATCCGGTTGTTTGGCCGCATCATAAGCATCTTTCGCCTGATGGAAAACGCGGGAGGCGGCTTCATAATCCTTCTGCTGAAACAGTTTTACGCCCTGATCTTGAAGTTCGCTGGCAGTCGTCATGCCGGCCTCTCTTTCTCAACCGATTCGGCTGCGCTAACGGGTAATATCAAGGATGCTGGCTCCCACTTCGCGCAGGTTCTCCACCGGCATCTTGCTGAACATGATCGCAATCTCGAGGAAACCAATGTTGCGCGGGTTCGCTGCAAAGCGACGCTTCTCCTCCGGTAACGAATTGAAATGCTTCCATTCCTCGCGGGAGGCCAACCACTGACCGATATAACCGCTGGACTCCAGAAAATAGCTGGTGTTCTTCTTCAACGCACCGGCCAGCACTGTGAGTTCGTGCATGGGGATAGCGGTTTCACCCGCCTCGTACAGTTCCACCTTGTCGCGGGGGACGCTAGCGGACTGGCTCACTTCGTCCAATGACAGGTTCAATTCCTCGCGGGCGGCGCGGAGCATCGCGCCGATCATGCGAGTACGCAATGCCACATACTCAGTCTGAATATCTACATGAACGCCCTGTTTGGCCTCCAACGTTTCTGTACCCCAAAAATGGCTGATCGGCACGCCCAGATAATAGGCCAGCAGTTCCAACTGTGGCAAACTGGGCGATTCGTCACCAAATTCCCACGATTGCACCGTTTCCGGTGTCACGCGCAGCAAATACGCACAATCCTCGACGGTACGTTCGGCGTTGCGCCGTGCATCCGCCAGCAGCACACCCAGCATCTTCGCACGCAAGCGGAACGACTCGGCAGGATCAGGAGCTTTAGCGGGGGCAGCTTTGCCCTTCGCCGCAGCACTGCCTGCATTGGCCTTCTTCATGCGGGCTGCAATATCCTCAAAACCCATAAGTCCTCCGGGCGCATGTGGCTGCTGAATATAAAGCATTATAGACCGAACCCCATAGCGCGGCAAACATACGGTTCCTTAACGCTTATGTCCCCGTGTCCGCGTCCATCACCAGCTGGGATGTTGCGCCGAATCTCCGGCATAACCTCAATGCCCCGGTGGCTTAATCTATGTTATGTGACAATGAAACAGAGTATAATCGTACATATTGTATGCTTGGTCATGACGGTTTAACGAACACTTGCTATGCACCACACCGATTTTGGTCGAATGAACGACGAGAATGCAGCCCTGCGTGCGCGAATTGCTCACCTAGAGACGGCGAATGCACTGGCGCAGCAGTTGCGTACCACTGCCGACTTTTCCACATTCCTGAACGAGCTTCATACTGCCATGCAGGAGTATGTACACTGCGAACGCAATCTGGTGCTGATCTGTTCCGATGCAGATGATTCACTCGAATATGGCATTAGCAATTTCACGCTATCCGATATTTATCAACAATCCCAACTTGAAAAGCTTCAGATTTTCCTCTCCAACACACAGGAACACCCGCTAATTCGAGAGTGGCAGCAAGGCCAAACCGTACAAATGACTCCCGATTTCGCCGCCCATGTCTATACCACCGATAGCGGACTTGGCGAGATCATCGGTTCGCAAGATTACCTCAGCGTCCCCCTGTTATTCGACGGATTGCTCATCGGCGTGTTGGTGACGGATAACCTGTACAGCAACAGCCCTGTCACCGATGACCAGCGCGAACAACTGCAACTCCTCGCGGAAAGCGCCACCATCCCGCTAGAGAATGCGCGACTACACCGCAAAACCAGCCAGAAACTGGCGGAAAATATGCGCGAGATGTATATCTTGCAACAGATTGACCGAGAGTTGAACGACTCGATCAATCTGAAGCGCGTATTCG
>CAIVEA010000743.1 GCA_903904765.1 uncultured Chloroflexota bacterium | reverse complement strand
GTCACCATGATTATGACCACGCCGTTCTGTCCGTATGCTCCGCAACTGCTGGAGCAAACACGGCGCACGGCACAGAATTACCTGCGCCGCCCCACCACGATTGAGATGGGGATGGAAATGTGGGATCCAACGATGATGGAAGAGGGCGCAGCCGATGACTGGGGCTTGTTCTAAGCCCGTCAAGCTTATCGCAACATGAAACAAAAAGGACACCCTATGCAGCGGTGTCCTTTTTGTTTGCGTATAGATGGCTATTTGGGGCGGTTGCGGAGGATAAACTCACGTGGGTCAATGTAGTTGGCCTGCAAGCGGGCGAGGTTGCGCCCCGGCCAATCCTCCGGGTTAGTTTCGAGGAGGGTAGTGGGGCTGATGTCGTAGTGCAGATGATAGGCATAACGCCCGAAAGCGTTGCCGACGTTGGCGATTTGCTGACCGCGTTTGACGCGATCACCCACTTTGACGATCATCTGCTCGATGTGACCGTAACGACTGTAGAACACCTTGCCATTGGTGGCGAGGGGGTCGTGGCGGATGATGATTACATTCCCCCAAATGGGCAGGCGGCTGGCGAATATGATGATGCCGCTCGCGGTGGCATAAACGGGTGTGTGTGCGTCCGCATCGCGGGGGAGGTTGAGGTCTGCGCCCGTGTGGTAGGCTTCCTGCGGCGTGCCGATGAAATACAACTGACCGTAAGGACTGGCATCTATCCACTGTCCCGGCCACAAATCGGGCGAGCGGCGCTCGGCTTCTGTTCCTACCGGACAGTCGAATCCATCGGCTAAGAAGGATGTGGACGGGATACCACCGCCTCCTGTGGGTGGTACGATGGCACGATAACGGATGGCATCGAATACGATTTCTTTGCCCGTTTCGCCTGTCAAATCGTTGAGGAAAATCGTACCGGCGTTGGCTGTGGCTTTGTCGAACTCGTATACACCGAGCGTGACCCATTCGTTACTGTAGCGGGATTGGTCTACGTTGACAATGATTTCGCCGGATGCGCCTTTCACGCCGTTCACTTTGTAGCGGGCGTTGGTGGAGGTGGAGTGGCGACCCGGAACGAAGGTGGCGATTTCGTACTTGCCGGACACGGTGATGCGAGGTGTCCAGCGTGCCCATACCTTGCTGGTTTGCGCTTCGGTGGGTTTGAACTGGGTCGTCCAGCCCCATGTGTTCTGAAAGGTTTCAAACTCGGTTTTGCCCGTGTACGAACCGCTGGCATAGCCAGATTCGGTGGGTTTAATCAGCTGGTCGCTGAGGATGATGTTGGGCGGGGTGACGACAGGCGGCGTTCCCGACATGGGTGTGTTGATGGCTGCCCATCCCGAAGGGGTCATGACTCCCAAGCGCCACCAACTGAGGCCACGCGCCTGATGACGCTGGGTGGAGAGGGTGATGGCGGTATTCATATCCACCGGTTCGGCATCGGCTTGCAGGGCGGGAATGATGGGCTTGCCATAGCTGCCCCATACTTCGTAGGTTTCGCGCAAGGTGTCTTCGGGTGTGCGGCGGAAGGTTGCCCAGTAGTCCATCGGGTGAATGCTGTTAATAAAGGGGAACCATTCACGCGGGAAGATGGTGTCGTAGTGCTGCTGGCGGGGGTCTACTGCCATGCCGATATGGAATGTGCCGGGGAGCGCACGGCGCAGGCGGGTCATGAAGGGGCGGATACCGGCTGCGCCACCCATCCAGAAGCCATCGTAAGGCTCGACATCCAGAATAAGGGACATCACGCCGGGGCGCTGGCAGGCTTGAATCAGGATGTTCGTTTCAGCTTCCATGTGTGAGCCTTTGGGAACGCCCCACGCATGAAATTCCAAGCCGTAGCGGGCAAGTGCCTGCACCCAACGGTCAATGCTCTCCGGTCCGTCAATGGCGAGGCTGCGCTTGGTATCCCAGTAGCCCATCCACTGCGCGCCGGCTTTGAGGGTGGCATCGGACACCTTTACCCACACCTGCGTGACATTGGGGGCGGTGGCTTTGATGTTACGTGCTACATCATCAATGGTGTTCTCTGGCAGGACATCACCCTTCCAGTGCCAGATGGCGATCTTGCCATCGTAGGGGGTGGATTGACCGGGTTTGACGGGCGGTAATGTGGCAATATCTTCAAAGCTGATGACAGTGTTGGATACCCATCCGGCGATGCCTGTTTGTTCGACCCACAGCCAACCAGTCTGGGTTTGTGAGGCAGGGTAGTAGGTGATGACAGTGTTGTTGCGGACATCCCCGATGTCGCGGTAATTGGTTCCGGGGCCGCTGCGGACGTTCACGTAAGTGGAACGGGTGCGAGCAATTGCTGATTTGCCCGTGCCGGCATTGGTGGGTTTGGGAACAGGAGTCGGAAAGGTACTCATAAGCTGGCCTCCGGGGTCGCTGAAAATGAGTCGGAATACGGTTTGCTGACCGTTTGACCGCTGTATATTCCACTCAGGATAGTAATACACTTTGGCGTGAGAGGCAAAAGGCCTAAGCGGATATATGTAGGCGGCCTTCGCCCGAAGTGACACTGCCCACGAGCGCGGCGGCTTCTCCAGCGGCGAGCAAGTCAGCAAGTAAGGCATCGGCTTGATCGGGCGCAACGGCGATGAACAGGCCGCCAGAGGTCTGCGGGTCATAGAGCAGGTACTGGTGCGGTTCGGGAATGGCAGGGTCAAGTGTCACCCATTGGCTGAAATAGCCATAATTACGCCACATGCCACCGGGGAAGATGTCTCGTTCTGCATACTCGAACGCGCCGGGTAGCCAGCGTAGTGCGCTGAACTGAATGTGGAAATCGGCATGGCTGAGGTGCGCCATCTCGTGCGTGTGACCGAGGAGCGCGTAGCCTGTGATGTCGGTCATGGCGTGGACGGCGTAGCGGCGGGCTAAGTGGGAGGCGGCGCGGTTCAGGCGGCTCATACTGGTGACGGCAGCCGTCACATGATCGGCGGCGGCTTGATCGCGCTTGAGAGCGGTGGTGATAACCCCTGTGCCTAACGGTTTGGTGAGGATGAGGCGATCACCGGGATGTGCGCCGCCTTTTGCAATGATCTTGTCGGGATGGACGATTCCGGTGACGGACAGCCCGTATTTGGGTTCTTTGTCAGTGATAGTGTGACCGCCGGCAATGGCTGCGCCTGCTTCGCGCACTTTTTCAGCGCCGCCGCGCAAAATTTCGCTGAAGATGGTCATATCGAGGCCATCTGGATAGGCGGCTAAGTTGATCGCCATCAGCGGGTCGCCCCCCATCGCGTAGATATCGCTGAGAGCATTGGCGGCGGCGATTGCGCCAAAGTTGTAGGCATCATCCACGACAGGCGGGAAGAAATCCACAGTCGAAATGATGGCGCGTTCGGAGTCGAGGCGATAAACGGCTGCATCGTCCGGTTCAGCGAGGCCGACGAGGAGATCAGGGTATGCAGTTGGCGGGAATATCCCTTGTAGTGGTCGCAAAACTTGCGCCAGTTCGCTCGCGCTGAGCTTAGACGCTCAACCCGCGCAAGCTGCAAGGGCGGTCAACTTGACCATGCACGCACTCCTATATGCAGGGGACGATAAAGACGAGTATAAGTAGGCTATCTGCAAGGCGCAAGCGTTGACTGAAGCAGTTGGATTAGTTCAGCGTAAGTAAATAGGTGATGATGTCCTGAAGCTGCCCTAGTGTGAGTGTCTGATTATAGGTGGTGGGCATGACTCCCGCTACCATACCCTGAACGAGATAATCATTCGGGTTGAGGATGGATTGGCGAATATAGGTTTCGGCATTGGTATCCGGCAAGCGGGTGGAGGCACGTTGTGCGATGCCTTTGAGCGATGGCCCAATGTTGATCTCATCTGAGTCAATGCGATGACAGGCGACACAGGCTGCGAGGCCATTAAAAAGTTCTTGCCCTCGTGAGGCATCCCCTACGGGCGTGGCGACAATGCCGGGTGTG
>CAIVEA010000742.1 GCA_903904765.1 uncultured Chloroflexota bacterium | reverse complement strand
TGATTCTATTGTCGTGAGGTCGGGATATTCTGTAAATAGGGATAGGCCGGGAAGGTGGCCTATCCCCATGTGTGCAGCGCGTCAACCAGCGGTTTCGAGGGTGCGGATGTAGGCGATGATTGCCAGAATTTGGTCGTCGGTCAGTGCCGGATTGCCACCTTTGGGGGGCATATCAATGCCGGTGGTGTTCAGCGGATCCCACATTGGGCGGCCTTTCTTGACGAACTCCAGCAACTCCAGATCGGTCAAACCCTTCGCAAATTCACTCGTCACCAAGTCCTTGCCCAGATTCGGCAGGCCACGCGCATCCGGCCCGTGACAGGCCGAGCACAGCATGAACCCTTCCTGCCCCTGTGCGACGAGGGCGGGGTCGTAGGTGGTGGTCTGCGCGGCGGGCGCTGCGGCTGTACCAGCCTGTGCGCGGAGCGTGCGGATGTAGGCCACAATCGCCTGCAAATCCTCGGTGGTGATGGCCGGATTGCCACCTTTGGGGGGCATATCAATGCCGGTGGTGTTCAGTGGATCCCACGAAGGCCGTCCGGTGGTAATGAACGTGACGAACCCGTCATCGGTCAGCCCGCCGACAAATTCGCTGGTAATCAGGTCTTTACCGAGGTTGGGTAGGCCGTGTCCATCTGGCCCGTGACAGGCCGAGCAGGTCATGAACAATTCCTGCCCTCTGGCGACCAGTGCGGGGTCATAAGCGGCGGACTGCGGGGCAGCATTGCCCGACGCGGGGGCTGTGGTGGGCGCAAGCGCCACTTCTGCCGTCGGCGGGATGCTGGTTGGAATGCTAGTGGGAATAGCCGTCGGTACGCTAGTGGGCGCGGGCGGTTGTGTGTGGGCAGGCGTGCTGGTCATCTCGACCTGCGCGACTTCGGCGGCCTCCACCGTTTGCGGTTGCGAAACCTCATTCATTTTGGCGAGGATCAGCACGCAGATGATGAAGGTGGCGATGAAGATGAACGAAACCAGCGTCGAATTGACAGTATTGCTGGTGTGGGGATGATGATCGGACATAGTTACTCTCTCCTCTGGAAATGTTCCGAAAAAGCCGCTGTTGGGGCGGGTGATCGGCTACGATGCGGCTACCTGTTGACTAAAAACCTGTTCAGACTGGCTACCATCGGGCAGGGTGACGGTCACGGTGATGTTCCAGTCGCCTGCCATTGACCATTGCAGCGGGACGCGATACTGACCGTTTTCGGCGGCGGTAGCTGTGCCTGTGACGGGCATCATGCCGTCGTGCGCCATATTCGCGGTGATCGCTACCTGCGCGTCATTCACGGGTGCGCCCTGCGCGTCGGTAACGGTGATGGTGACGGCCGATGCGCCCATGACGACGGGCGTGGACTCCGGCGCGTAGGCGATGGTGACGGCCGATTGCGCGTCCGCGCTGTGGTTGATGATGCTTTCGCTGGACACCGCGTCCACGAAATAGCTAAAGTCCTGCGTAATCGTTCCGCCGTCTTTGAGGGTGGCGGTCACGGTGACGATCCAGCCGCCGCCCATCTCCCACGCGAACGGGAGGCGATATTCGCCGTTGGTGCTTTCGCTGCTCTGGCGGTCAATCGGGGTCATGCCCTCATGATCCATGTCGCCATGCAGATGGATGGTCGCGCCGTCTACCGGTGCGCCGCTGGCATCGTGCAGCGTGACGATGAAAGTGGCCTCTCCCACCGCCAGCGGTTGCGGTTCGACGCTGGCAGACAGCGTGACGTTCGGTGTGGCGGCGGGCGGCGTGGCAGCCTGTCCGCAGGCGGTCAGCAGCAGCGTGATGATGATTAGGCCGACGATGGCTTTCATGACCGCGCCTCCCGGTAGATGAACTTTTCCTGACGCGAGAAAGTGGTGGCCGCCGCCAGCAACGGCAGGACAATCCACAGGAACAGTCCGACGAGCAGCATGGGCAGCAGCAGCGCACCGAACTGGTCGGTGGCATACAGGCCGGCTGGCCCTAGCACTTCGAGGTTGGCCTGAATCGAGAGGATGGAAGCGATCTTGAACATTTGCAGCGGGTTGATGGCGGTGACGAAGAACACGCCTTCAATCGGGAACTTCATGGCGACGGATGTCCCCATGATGCCCAGATCGCCAATGAACACGAGGAACAACCACAGGAACAGCGCCCCGCCGAGCGCGGTGGTGGTCTTTTTCGCCACGCTGGAGAGCAGGAAGCCCAAACTGAGCATGGCGAGCGCCAGCAGGTAGGCGAGGATGACGGTCATCAGGTAACTGCCAGCTTCCTGCGCCACGCCTTGCAGCGCCAGCGCGAGTCCGGCAGCGCCGAAGCCGAGCGTGAGCGTGGCTAACAGCGCCCCTGCCAGCCCGAAATACTTGCCGAGCAGCACTTCGACGCGGCTGACGGGCTGCGAGAGCAAATAGGTGAGTGCGCCTGTTTCGCGGTCACTGGCGAGGTTGGCTGACCCCAGCGTGAGGCCGATCAATGGGACGAACAGTAGAACGAGGTTGACCAGACTGGCCGCCGTGCGCGTGTAGCTCAGGGCATGGGTGAACGCTCCGGTGGGGCGCACCATGGTGGAGAGCGCCAGCGCGATTCCGGCGAAGGCGATGGTGAATACCACGAACCAGCGGTTTCGCAGCGCGTCGCGCAGTTCTTTGGCGGTAATGGCCTGTACGGTGGCTAGGTCAATCATGGCTTTCCTCCTTGAGCGTGAGATCGCCATCCAGCAGGTCGAAGTCCTCGACGGGGATGTTGGCGAGTTCCAGTGTGCGTAGCGGGGCGATCTTCCCGCCCAGATTCACCTGTACGTAGACGCTTCTGCCGTTGGGCATGATGGCGTAGCCCTGCGATTCCAGCACTTTGAGCGTGTTCTCTTTGTGCTGCGAAGGAACCCAGATGCGTAACCAGCGGTGCAGCCCCAGCTTGCCGGCTAGTTCGTGCGGGCGGCATTCCAGCGCCAGCTTTCCTTCGGATAGCACCAGCACGCGGCTGCCGAGCGCGATCACCTCATCTAAACGGTGCGAGGAGAACACGATGGTCTTGCCGGACTGGTTCAACTGCTGGATGGTGTGGATGAAATCGCGCTGTGCCTGCACATCCAGCACAGGCGGGTCGGCCAGCAGCGCGACAGCCAGTGCAAGGCGCTGCTTCATCCCGCCGGAGAGCATATTCACGCGCTTGGCGCGGTGTTCCACCAGCGCGACCTGCTCCAGCACGTCATTCACGCGCCCTGCGTCGGTTTTCTTCAGCCGCGCATAGAAGTGCAGCGTCTCCAACACGGACATATCGTAGAAGGCGGTTTCCTGCGGCACGTAACCGATGGCAGCGCGGGCGGCCTTGCCCTGCTTGTGGACATCAATCCCGTTGATGGTCAGGCGGCCTTCAAAGCCCTGCACACCCAGCAGGCAGCGTAGCGTGGTGGTTTTGCCAGCGCCATTTGCGCCCCACAGCGCCACTGCTTCGCCCGCTTCGATGGAAAAGGAGACGTTATCCAGCGCCGTGACGCTGCCATAGCGTTTGGTCAGGTTGGTTGCGGTAATCATGATGTTCCTTTTGTCCTCTAGGCTCTGGCTCTGGTGCTGCCCGGAAGTGCGCCCGTCACATGCGGGCGGCGGTGGCCTCGCAACGTGAGGGCGCAAATCCCCGCGCCGATGCCGAACAGGAGTAGTGTGACAGCGATGAAGGGTAGTGAAACGGGCTGGGCAGGCGCATCGGCGGTAACGGGCAGGCTGTACTGCATCCTCGGCGCGTCGTCTATCACTTTGGGGGATGGACGCAGCGAGGGGAAGGCGAACCCTGCGAAATCAATGGCGGTACTAGCTGGGCTGAAGGCGAACATCTTCAGTGCCGGATCATTGTCGGTTAGGCTTTCAAATAGCTTTTCGGCACGGAAGGGCATATCGCCCACATTGTCGCCGTCGCGGTCATAGCCGACGTAGTTGCTCCAGTAGTTGCCGATGCCGTCTTTGCTCCACAGGTTGCCTAGCAGATCGCCGCGTCCCTGCACCGCGACCTGCTCAAAATTTTCGAGGAAGGTGTTGTTCTGGAAGATGTTGCGCTTGACGGAGGGCAGCCCCACCAAGCCAATATCGTTGTAGGCGATGAAATTCTGGCTGAAGGTGTTATAGACATCCGCCACCGAGGGGGAGTTGTCGAGGTAGATGGCCGCCACGTTCCCGACGAAAATGTTGTTCGAGACCTGCGCGTGATCCATATCCTTGAGGGCGACCCCGTAGCCGCTGGCTCCCCGGTTGTTGCTGTAGCGGTTGCCGGTCATCACGAGATTGGCGGAATACATCATGTACGCGCCCACCGCATTGTCCTCGATGATGTTGTCCTGCACGGTGGCATTTTCGTTGTACATGAAGTGCAGGCCATAGCGATTGTTGTGAATATGGTTGCCGCGTATGGTGATGTTGTCGGCGTACCAGATCAACGTGTCGCGTCCGGTGGCGATTTTGTTGCCGATGAGCTGCACATGGTCGCTGTACCACACACGGATGCCGTCCCCGCGAACGCTTTCCTCCAGCGGCTTGCCGTGAATGATGTTGTTGCGAGCGATGCCGCCATCTGCATCTGCGAAGTAGATGCCGAACATCACATCATCCAGCAGGTTATCGCTCACGGTGACGTTCTCGCCCTGCACGACGATGGCGGTGTCCTCATGAGTCAAGCTTTGTCCGCTGTGGCGCACGACGAAGCCGCTGAACACCACGTCCGAAGCGTTAATCAGCACCAGACTGCCTTTGCCCTGACCATCAATCGCAGGCTGGTCAACGCCGAGCAGCGAGACGGTCTTATCTACCACCAGTGGGGCGGGGTATACGCCGCCGTGTACTTCGATTACATCACCCGGTTGGGCGGCGGCGAGGGCGGCGACAATCGTGGTGTATGTGCCGTCCGGTGCGACGATCAATGTGTTACCGGCAGCGGCGGGCGTGAACAGCGCACCCATCAGCAGGAGCGAGAGCAGGGCGAACAGGGTGCGACGGTGTAGGGTGTGCGGCAGCGTATTCATCTTCGGATTACCCCTGAGACGGCTGTCTGGAACTGAACCACTTGTAAGCGAGGGCGATTACGATCAGCAGACTGGCGGCGACGACGATGTACCAGCCCGTATCCACATAGGCGACCGTCTTGAATTGCCCGATCACGCCTTCGCCGAGGATAGGCGGGATGAAGGGGTGGATGGCGCTGGAAAGCGGTGCATACGGGTCAAGGTTTTGACCGTAGTTCGCCATCCAGAAGGCCAGATCACCGAGGTAGATGAACGGGAACAGGATGGCCGGCAGTGTGAGCAACCATGACCAGCGCCGCCACCAGAAGGCCGCGGCTGCCAGCAAAACGATCATGATGATGACCGCCGGAATAGCGATGGAGCGTTCAAACTTAGCGGCATCGTACAACGATTGCATGCCGATGTAGTGATTGAGTTCGTCAATCTCGCGCACTTCGTCCAGACGGGGGTCTTCGTCGCCCGTCATGGCGTTGACAAAGACGCGCAGGCGCAGCCCACCCGGATACTGCGGCGCTTCGAGTACCAGCCCCCAGTAGGGGAGCGCCATCGAAGCCACAATCAGCGCCGCTGCCACCAGCAATATGATCGAGGGCAGCGCCTTCATCCAGCGGACGCGGGGGGCGCTGTTGGCTGGAACGGGTTTATCGGTGTTGGTCGGGGAGATCGCATTCGTAGCCATAATCAACCTTTGAGGCCTGTTAAGCGAAGGGAGAGGGAGGGGTGACGGACGCTTGCGCCTCCGCCACCCCCGGTTCGGGTTAGTCTGGCTTAATCATCAGATAACCCATCATTTCGAGGTGGAGCGCGGAGCAGAACTCCGTGCAGTAGAAGCTGAACACACCGGAGCGCGTGGCATCAAATTCAAAGGTGATCGATTCGCCCGGCTCTATGCTCAGATTGATGTTATAGAACGGCAGCGCGAAGCCGTGCGTGGCATCACGGGCGCGTTCGACGTTGGTGATCGTCCATGTCACATGGTCGCCCTTCTGAATTTCGACGTGTTCAGGGGTCATGTGGCTGCGGACAGAGGTCATGCGTACCGTGACGTTGGTGCCGTCGCGGGTAACGCCTTCCGTCCCCTGCGTGACTGCGTTCGGGTCTACCGACTGCGTGGTGGGGTTCCAACCGACTTCAGGATAGACTTCCCACGCATGGAGCTTGTCGGCCTTGATGATTTGCGCGTAGTGCGGTTCTGCGCCGGTGATGGGCATATCGTACAGGATTTGCGTCTGGTCGCCGGGGCGCGAGATGTCAATCAACTGAAGATTCTGCGGCAGCAGCGGCCCTGTGCTGAGGAAGCGGTCTACCGACCACTTGTTGAGGGCGACGAGGAAGCGACCATCGGGTGTGGCGGTATCGCCTTCGGCAGCCGCCAGATGGCCGACGTTGTACTGCACAGGAGTCTTGTTGATGAGCTTCCAGCCGTCCTGCGGGCGGTAGCCTTCTGCACCGATGCTCCAACGCGCTACGGCGCTGTCGAGGAACAGGCTGGTGTAAGCGTAGCCCTGATCGTCAAACACGGTGTGCAACGGGCCGAGACCCAGTTCAACCTGTGTTTCGAGGACGCTTTCCAGCGCCAGCACAGGTACGCCGAAGGTGTCGGTTTCGCTTGGGCCAGCGGCAATCGCATCCTGAATCTTCTGGAAGCTGTAGACCGATACATGCGGGTCGAGCTTGCCACCGACCATAATGAAGTCCCCGTGCGGCGCTACGTCAGCACCATGCGGGCTGCGGGGTTCGGGAGCGAGGTACAGCAGGTTGTTTTCAATCGAGGTCGCCAGCGGGATGACCTTAAAGCCGTTGACATCCACCGCGCCACCCGCCTTGAAGACGGCTTCGGCAGCATTGATGTTGATGATGTGCAGGTAGTCCACCGCGCCCTTGCTCACGCCAGCCTCGAACGGCGGGTTGCCTTCTTCGATGCCGCCCGTCGCCATTTCAGCGTTGAACGAGTTGCAGAAAATCCAGCCTTCCGAGAAGCCCTTGCCCGCATCGCACAAGTCCTGCCAGTAGGGCGGGAGTTGCATGGCGAACGACTGATCTTTGTCAATGCGTCCCGTGTCGCGGTTGAACTTCCAGAAGGTAATCATGCCGCTGTAGGAACTCTGATAGTCGGAAATCGGGGCATATTCGCCGCCCATCGGCAGACCGTACTGGCCGCCTTCCACGATGTATTCGGTGTTGGGGGTGACGAACGTGCCGCCATGATCGTTCATGAAGGCCGGATTGTGGACGATTTGCTTGGTTTCAAAGTCGCGCAGGTCAATCACCGCCACGCGGCCATTGGCCTTATCGCCGATGAACAGCCATTGGCCGTCATATTCGCCAGCGGTTTCGCTCAGTGCCGGGTGATGCGTGTCGCCCCACAGAATCGGTTGGCCATCAATGTAGCCCTGCTTCAGCACCGAGTTGCCGTCTGCACCGTAGCCGTAGCCCTGCCACGATTCGGGCGTAAAGACGGAGATGAGCCGCAGCAGGCGCATCGAGGGCAGGCCAATCGCCAGCACCTGACCGCCCTGACCAGCCGATGCGAACATGACGTATTCATCCATCACGCCGCTGGGGGTGTAAGTCATGACCGCCGCACGCAGGTCGGCTTCGGTCAGGCCACGCTGTTCGGCGATAGCTT
>CAIVEA010000741.1 GCA_903904765.1 uncultured Chloroflexota bacterium | reverse complement strand
ATCCTGATCCCCGAAATCCCGTTCGATCTAGAGGCAGTCTGCAACAAGATTCGTCGCATTCAAATGTCGGGGCGGCACTACAGCCTGATTATGGTGGCGGAAGGTGCTGCTCCGGTGAACGGGGTGCAGCAGTATGCGATTTCCGATAGCGCGAGGGGCGGGGCGCGGTTGGGCGGCATCGGCCATCAGGTGGGCGCGGAACTGGCAGAATGCGTGGGCGGCGAAGTGCGCGTGACCGTGCTGGGGCATGTGCAGCGCGGCGGGCAACCCAGTCCGTTAGACCGCTGGTTGGCGACGCGCTTCGGTGCGTCGGCGGTGCATCTGGTGGCGGAGGAGAAGTGGGGCTACATGGCCGCACTACAGGGGCAAAAGATGGTTGCTGTCCCCATTGAGGACGCGATTCAAATGAAATTTGTAGACCCGAAGGGTGAAGTGGTGCAGATGGCGCGTGATTTAGGGATTGTGTTCGGTTGATGATACCTGCTACCCAAGTGACTCTGTCGGAACGGATGAAGAGACTGCTCGCATTGGTGCGGGCGCTGTCGTGGCGCGGCAAGCTGTTTCTGGCGTTCATCGTGCCACTATTTTTGTGCGGCGCGTCGTTGCTGGTGTATGTGTTGTTTCCGCCTGCCCCGGTCAATATCCTTGTGATGGGGCTGGATAGCCGTCCGGGGGAGGGGGCGCTGGCGCGTACCGATACGCTGATGGTGGTGGGGATTCGCCCGTATCAACTGCGGGTGAGCGTGCTGTCGCTGCCGCGTGATCTGTTCATAGACACGCCCGGTTATGGTTCGCAGCGCATCAATACCATCAACTTGCTCGGTGAACAGGAGGCTGCGGGCAGCGGCCCGACGTTGCTGGCACAGGCCATCGAGCAGACGTTTAGCGTTCATATTGATCGCACGATTCGCATGGATTTTCACGGTTTTGTGGAGTTGATTGATGCGGTGGGCGGTGTAACGATTGATGTTGAACGCGCTATCGTGGATGATGCCTATCCCACCGAGGATGGCGGTGTCATGCGGATTGAGTTCGCGTCGGGCGTTCAGCACATGGATGGCGAACGGGCGCTAATCTATGCCCGCACCCGTCATGGCAGCGACGATTACGCCCGTGCCCAGCGGCAGCAGCAGGTGCTTTCGGCGCTGCTGGGGCAGATGGCAAACCCCGCCAACTGGCCGGCGGCGCTGGCGGCGCTCACTCGCAATCTGGAGACGGATTTGACGGTACTGGACTTGCTGCGGTTGTCGCCCCCGGTGCTGCTCAGTGGGGGGCGCTTTGATCGCTTGGTGATTGACCGCGATACCATCAAGGGGACGGCAGCAGGCCACGCCATCCCCGATCTAGACAAACTTCAGCCGTGGTTAGCTGAACACCTTCAGTAGCACGGGCTATTTTTGGGGCGGGCGTTCGCGCACGAGTTGATCGTATTTGCCCGCCCACAGCGTTTCGCTGCGCGTCATCTTGGTGATCTTGATGTCCGCCACGCGGGGCAGCAGCTTCAACATGATCGGTGGGAGCAGATGCCACTGGTCGGAGAAAATCACGTTTTGCAACTGGTCTGCCATATCCCCCGGCCAGAACCATTTCTGGCGCAGTTCTTCGGCCTTCACCCAGTAATCGCGCTTTTCCCACGCTGCCGCCGATTGCTCGATGCCCGCTTCGATATCGCGGAAGCAATAGACCAGCATGGCAACCATGTCCTTTGTTTCAGTGTCGAGGTCGGTCTTCTGGCTCAGGCGGCGCAGGATTTCGGCGGCAGTACGCATCAACTGGCTGCGTTCCTTGCCAGTGCTGTCGGGATTGATGACGCGGCTCATCGCGGGTTTCTTCCTTATGTCATGCTCAAATGTTGAACGGATGTTCCTATTTTACCGTTCAACGGGCTACTTGTACATTACAGGCTCTAGCACGGAAGTCCGGTTAGGGGGCGTGTAGGCACGCCGTGCCAGTTCGCTGGCGTAACGCCGTCCCAACTGGTCGGTGTGTTGCGCCGCCCATGTGGTCAGGGCGGTTGTGCCGGCGGGCGGGGCATCCACGTAGAGCAGGTTCGCCATCAATCCCTCGATTTCGTCACGGGTGATCGTCACATCACCGAGAATGCGCCCCATCAGCCAGCCGACGGCATACCCCGCAGCGGGCGGCACAGACAGAACCGGGCGCGATAGGCCGAGGATGTTCGCCAGTGTGGTCACAAGGTCACGGTAGGTGAACGTCTCCGGGCCGATGGCGTTGACGATGCAGTTTTCGCGGCTCTGCCCGTAGCGAACCGCCAGCCCCGCCAGATCATCCACATGAATCGGCTGCAAACGGTAATGACCGTCGCCAAAGATGCCGAACACAGGCAGCGTCCGCAGCAGCCATGCGATGTTGTTGATGAGGATGTCATCCCCGCCGAATAGGACGGCAGGCCGCAGGATGGCATACGGGATGCCGCTGGCGATGAGCGCCTGTTCCACCTGCGCTTTGCCGCTGAAGTATTCGAGGGACGAGTGTTCGTCGGGGTTGGTGATGCTGACATGCACGATGCGCTGCACACCCGCACGACGGGCTGCCGCGAACAGGCTGCGCGAGTTTTCGACGGCTTGCCGGTGCGTGAAGGTATGGTGATTGAAGCGCACCCAGTAGGTGTTCACCAGCACATCTACGCCCCGCAGTGCCGCAGTCAAATGGTCATCGAAGCGCAGCGGATAGGCTGCGATGGGGGGCGAATCCGGTTTGCGCGGACTGTTGGTGAGCGTGACAGTTTCTATCCCCTGTTCCAGCAGTTGCCGCACAATTGCGCTGCCAGAGTAGCCGAATCCGCCTGTGACTGCGTACTTCATGTTTGTCCTCCTT
>CAIVEA010000740.1 GCA_903904765.1 uncultured Chloroflexota bacterium | reverse complement strand
GGGGCAGGTGCGTGCCGTGCAGGCCAGTGTTGGGCAGACCGTGGCGGCGGGAGATGTGCTGCTGGTGCTGAAGGCCATGAAGATGGAACACTGCATCCGTGCGCCTTATGCGGGCGCGGTGAAGGCTGTGCATTACACGGTGGGACAGCAAGTTCCCGCTGATGCGGTGCTGCTGGAATTGGTCGAAGCCTAACGCTGCACAGGGCTGGACGACAATAAAAAAGGCTCAAGGAACACTCCTTGAGCCTTTTGCTTCCCCCGAAGGACTGCGCGTTAGCTGCCGGATTGCAAGATCAGGTGGCTGTCCGCAGCCTTTTCAACCTGTTCTCGCGTCCACAGCATCGGGTGATATTCGATGTTGCGCCACGCATCCACCATGTCGTTGTAGTGCTTACTGAACGGATGCCCGCTTTCGCCCGTCGTGTGAACGGTGACGCTCTGGCTGAGGTCGCTCATATCCACGATCATTCGCATGGAGGGCAGTGATACCACATCGAAATCGCCGCTGCTGGCACTCCAACCGGTGGCGTTCACGATGTCCGAACCGCCAGCCGTTTCGTATGGGCCGCGATTGACGAGGCTTTCGATCACGTCAATGCCGCTTGCGCCCAACGGGTTGCTGACGAAGGTGGCGGTGTGCAACTGTCCCCATGCCCATTTTGCACGATCAGTGCCGCGTTCTTTGGTGATGCGATCCAGCGCAGCACGGAAGGCGCGGATGAGGATGTCGTCGCGGGTTTCGGTCTTGTCGCTGGTGCTGGTATCATCCCACCACGCATCATCTGGTTTCTGTGCCAGTTGCAGAACCGCCCACATGCTCTGGTCGCCCGCACCGGCGCTGGTGATGCCGTCAAGCTGGTCATCAAAGATGTCGCTGAGCAGTTCGCGCCAGAAGTAGGCGTACAGGCCGCCCTGCTGACTATCCATGCTCATCTGGTAATCCCAGTTCATCATCCAGTCGCGGACTTCGTTGGCGGCAGCATCGCCCATATCCAGCGCGGTGATGAAGGGCGCGAGTTCTTCGGCGCTAATCATCTTGTTATCGCCCTGAATGGCCTTGATGGTATCAATGGTGTGGGGGCCGGTAGTGGTCAGCAAGTCTTCGATGCGCTGCCCACGATAGCCATACGACCATTCCTGACTGATGAAGTAGTTGCTGTCCGCGCCGAATTGTCCGCCCAGCTTGGCGCTGAGTTGATCGTAGTATTCCAGCGGGACGACAGCCTGATTCGCGGTGGCGATATAGCCGCGTTCCGGGTTGAAGGCACGGGGCAGGTCATCGAAGGGGATATAGCCCTTCCACTCGTACTGGTCGGTTGTGCCGTCAATCGGCACGAGGCCGCTGTGTCCGGCGGCGCGAATCGGGATGTTACCGGGGGTTTGGTAGCCGATGTTGCCTTCGATGTCGGCATAGATCAGGTTTTGGGCGGGGACATCCCAGAACGAGGCCGCCTGACGGAATTCTTCCCAGTTGCTGGCTTTGTTCAGGCCGAGGATGGCTTTGAACAGGGTGCTGGTTTCGGCAGTCGCCGTCCAGTGGAAGGCCAGCGGGTCTACATTGTTGAATCCTGTGGGGTTGCCGTTTTCGTCCAGCGAATTGTCGTTGATGATCGGCCCCAGATGCGTCTCGCGTACCTTGATGGTCACGGTGTCGCTGCTGTCGCCGAAGTGGATAGTTTCCTCGCGCACGGTCATATCGCGCCATTCACCATTCCACTTGTACTGAAGCTCGTTATCCGGGTTGACCTCGATTTTGTACAGGTCTTGGGTGTCCGGGCCGACGTTGGTCACACCCCACGCAATGTTGGCGTTGTGACCGATGATAATTCCGGGCGAGGCGGGCAGGGCGAATCCGCGCACATCATACGGGCAGTCCGGACCGACGGGTTCGCAATGCAGGCCGATTTCGTACCAGATCGAGGGCATCTGAATGCTGAGGTGCGGGTCGTTGGCGAGCAAGGGTTTGCCGCTGGCGGTATTGCTGCCACTGATCGTCCAGTTGTTGCTGCCGAGACTCGGTTCTTCGCGGAATAGCGGGTCGCTGAGGGCGATGCTGCCAGCCAACGGGCTGAATGTGCCGCCGGAGGCTGTGTCCGCTGTGTGCGGGTTGGCGGTGGTGGTGTCGCCGATGGGCAGGTCTTCAACCTTCAGGATGGTGGGCTTCGAGCCGAACGGCCATCCGGGCGAGAATTCGTCTGCCATCGCTTGCCCCAGTTTGTCGTATAGGGCGGCGCGGGTGAGTTCTTCGCTGCGGTTGCCACTCAAATCCCACGCCATCACTTTCGCCCACACCAGTGTGTCGGCGGGAACCCATGCGCGGATCGGGATTTTCACACCGGTCACACCGAGCAGGTTGTACTCGAAGGCCAGTTCGCTGGCGGGACGCGACAGGATATAAGCATTCACGCCGTCTGCAAAGGCTTGCAGTTCCAGCTTCATCTCGTCGCTATAGGCCGCGAAATCGCGTTTAGCCGCTTTGCGCCAACCAACGGTGCGGATGAACACATCCTGCCCCATGATAGACGAGTTTTGTCCGGTGAGTTCTTGAATGCGGCCATCCCCGATGGCACGGGAGAACTCCATCTGCCACCAGCGATCTTGCGCCTGCACATATCCCTGCCCGAACATCAGGTCATAGGTGCTGCTGGCGTACACATGCGGGATGCCCCATACATCACGGATGATTTCAACTTTCCCGTTTGGTGCGGAGACACTGACCGATCCGCTGCTGGTTTCGACGGTGTGCGCGGTCAGCGTCACCGTCCCGTCAGTTTGGGGGAGGGGGCCATGCGTCCAGCGGTTGTAGATCACCGCCGCGCCGATGGCGAGGGCGAGCACAATCAAGACG
>CAIVEA010000739.1 GCA_903904765.1 uncultured Chloroflexota bacterium | reverse complement strand
TTCCAGTATCCCCTCCAAGGAGGGGTCGATGTGGTGGTCGTCACCGCTCAAGATCGAGAGCGACTTGTTCCTGGCGGCTTCTTGAATGATATTCTCTTGAAGGAAGCACAGCCTCTGAATGTGGGCGATATTGCCCGCGTGGGGCATGAGCAGATCGTATTCCACGATCACGGCTAGGATTCCAGTTTTCTATTTCAAATCACAAAGGCTTGAATGATGGCTCAGTACGAAACCTATCCTGTTGAAGTTGCCGGGGTGAAGCGCGATTTGCGCCTGTTCGATATTAAGCCGGGGGTGCGGATCGCCATTTTGAACATTCTAGGTGATACCGAACTGGTGGAGGCCGCTAGCGTCGAACTGGCGAAACGCCTGTGGGAATATAAGCCGGACGTGCTGGTGACGGCGGAGGCCAAGAGCATCCCGCTGGCGCACGGGCTTTCGACCAAAATGCAGCATTTGCCGTATGTGGTGCTGCGGAAAGCCTACAAGCCGTATATGGGCGATGCGCTGCAATCCGAAACGTTGAGTATCACCACCGGCGCGCCGCAGACGCTGTTCCTCGATGAAAAAGATCGTGGTCTGGTGGCGGGCAAGCGCGTGGTGCTGCTGGATGATGTGATTTCGACGGGAAGCACGCTGCAAGGCATGCGCCTCATCCTGAGCAAAGCCGGGGCGCAGGTGGTGGCGGAAGCGGCTATCTTCACCGAAGGCGACCGCGCCGCATGGTCGAACATTGTGGCGCTGGGTCATCTGCCGGTGTGGGTGGACGGCAAGTAAGGGCATTCGCGAGGGCGGTTTCTGTTTTCTGAACGGAAGCCGCCCTCGTTGCGTGTATTACTCGCGCGGGCGCTTGAAGATGGCGCGAGCGCCCTGATCGCCCACCCATTCGAACTGCATCAGTTCCCATCCCGCCACGGCGTGGCGGTTGAGTTCCTCGGTGAACTTATCCGCGTTCAAATGCGGCACCACACCCATCTCTTGTGCGGCGGCGTTGGCCTGCTGCGCCTGAATGAAAACCGCTAGATATTCCCATTTCTGCATAGTCCCAACTCCCCATAGTGATTGATGATTACTTGGGCGAAAGCCGTACCGCGCCATCCAGTCGGATGACTTCGCCGTTCAAAAACGGATTTTCGATGATGCTCCGCGCCAGTTGCGCGTATTCGGCAGGCCGCCCCAGACGGGCAGGGAACGGAACCTGTGCGCCGAGTGAGGCGCGGACTTCCGGTGTCATCATCGCCACCATTGGCGTTTCAAAGATGCCGGGGGCGATGGTCATCACGCGAATCCCCATGCGTGACAGGTCGCGGGCGATGGGCAGCGTCATGCCCACGATGCCACCTTTGGAGGCAGAATAGGCTGCTTGCCCGATTTGCCCATCGTAAGCCGCTACCGAGGCGGTGTTGATGATGACTCCGCGTTCGCCTTCGTTGTTGGGCGCGTTCTGTCCCATGCGCGCTGCCGCCAACCGGATGACGTTGAACGTGCCGATCAAGTTGATCTTGATGACCGTTTCAAACAAGTCTAGTGGATGTGGCCCTTCCTTGCTGACGGTGCGGCTGGCCCAGCCCACGCCCGCGCAGTTGACAACCACACCCAGCGTCCCGAAGGTGTCGTAGGCTACCTGCACGGCGGCGGAGACATCGGCTTCGCTGGTCACATCGGCCTGCGTAAAACGCACCGCCGCGCCCAGTTCGCTTGCCAGCGCCTGCCCGCGTTCGGTGTCCCTGTCCAGAATCACGACGTTCGCGCCGCTTGCCGCGAAATGGCGCACAGTGGCCTCTCCCAGCCCGGAAGCACCCCCTGTCACCAATGCCACGTTCTTTTGCAGTTCCATCGTCGCGTCCTTTCGTTAAATTATATTTTGCCCATCTCATCCACGCTGAAATCCAGCGCGACGAAATACGAGTCGTCTATGCCCATCAGTTTCATGCGGCGCGAACGCCCATGCTCATCATCTTTGTCGTAAGTTTCCACTTCTTGCAGGTGCGCCGACATGCCGTGATGGGCGAAGATGCGCGTCATGCGTTCCGCTGCCGGTTTGGGCATCGTCCCCAGCGTGCCGCCACCGGACTGGAGCAAGTTCACCAGCGGTTGCTGGCGGTTCAGATCACGGGCGATTTCGCGCCATGGGCCGAAGGTGCTGAGGTAGCCTTGCTGAATATCGAGGACGAGTTCAAAAGTGTCTTTGGGCTTGCCCTCAAAATGGATGGTGAAACGTGGCTCGTTGTAGTGAAAGAGCAGGGGGTGTTCGTCGGCGATGAACAGTGTGCCGAACACGCCGAGGCTCATGCGCTGTTCGACCACATTCAGCGCCCGGATGATGTATTGTGCGCGGGGCTGGAGTCCCTGCTGGGTTTCATCGAAGCGGGCAGTTTGTACCATAAGCTGAATTTCGCCGGGAACGCCACTCATCTGCGCCGCCAGAAAGATGCCGTAATCCTGTTCGCTTTGCAGTTCGCTCAACAGCTTGTCGGTTTTATCGCCTAGCACAGCGTTACCCCGCTTTCGGACGCAACCGCGTCGCTGTCCAGTTGACCGAGGGGTAGCCCACTGCGGTCAGATCGGCAATCACGGCTTCGACATCGAACGGCACGCGGCGCAGTTCCACCGTCACCGAGTCACCGTCGAAGGTGAACAGGCCATAAGCCGCGCTACCCGGTTGGTCGAACGGCATGCCGATGCTGCCCACATTCACCACGCGCCAGCTTTTGAGGACGCGATCCATTTGCAGGTGGGTATGCCCGCCAATGGCGAGGCGGCCTTCGCGGTCTAGCAGCATATCGCGGGCTTCCTCATCCGGCGTATCCGGCGCGAGGATGGTTTCATCGTCGCCGGGGATGGCGTGATAGCCGATAATCGTCCCGTAGCCGGAGATGGTTTTGGAAAGCTCCTGATGGTTGATCTTCTTCAGGTATTCGTAATCCTCCCACGAAAGCTGCGCGTTTGCCCAGTTCAGGGCACTGTCGCGGGCTTGCCAGATGGCAGACAGGGCGCGGAGTGACTCCTCGTCTTTGGCGGCGGGGGTTTTCAGGCGTTCGCCCGTGACCAGATAGCGGTCGGTGTTGCCGCCGATCACCTTGAACCGTTTGCCTTCATCGGCCTCCGCCAGTGAGCGAATGCGGCGAATGCACTCCACAGGGCGCGGGCCGAACGCGGCTAGATCGCCCAAACACCATGTTGCATCCGCGCCGCCTGCTGCGCTCAAATCCGCCAGCACGGCCTCCAGCGCGGCGAGATTGCCGTGAATATCCGATAAAACTGCCAGACGCATAGTGACCTCATTTCGCACAAGTACCTCAACTGTAGAAACTAACACAAAAGCCGCAGTGTGGCGAAAGGCGGTTGGTTATTCTCATTGAACGTTAGGTTGAAGTGTATCTTGCTTGTGGTATTGTAGATGGTTGTTGGGTATCTCGCGCAGGGTCGCGGGGGGTTATTGGAGGATACGGGTATGGCCGTTAAAACAGCCGCTGCGGTTTGGAAGGGTACGCTAAAAGAGGGGTCGGGTTCGTTTTCGGTGGGTACGGGTACGCTGCAAGCGCCGTATACTTTCAAATCGCGCTTTGAAGATGATATGAGCATGACCAATCCCGAAGAATTGATTGGCGCGGCTCATGCCAGTTGTTACGCCATGTTCCTGTCGGCGCAGCTCACCAACGCGGGCTTCCCGCCGGTGCAGGTGCAGGCTTCGGCGAACGTGCATTTCGGGCGTGATGACAAGGGACCAGTGATCCAGAAGATCGAGTTGATCGTGGAAGCGCAGGCTCCCGGCGTGAGTCAGGCGCAGTTCGATGAACTGGCGGAGAAGTCGAAGGTCGGATGTCCGATTTCGCGGGCGCTGGCTGCTGTTCCGATGGAACTGACCGCCAAGCTGGTGAGCTAGTTTCTCCCGCAGAGACGTTATGTCGCGGTGGGGCGGTGTGTGCCGCCCGCCGCTGTCTGCCCCCTCAGAAGCCGAAGCGCGAAACGATGTGTTCCAGCGTGTTCACATAGCCGCCGCCGAATAGCCGGACATGCACCAGCAGCGGATACAAATTGTAGATGTCGCGCCGTTCCTCGAAGAAACCGGGTTGGATCGGGCGTATTTCGTTGTAGCGGTTGAAAAATGCGTCATCGAAGGTGTCGAATAAGGTGCTGAAGGCCAGTTCGATTTCGGGATGCGCGAAGTAAATGGCGGGGTCTAGGAATCCGGTGATTTTTTTCCCTTTGGTGAGGATGTTGGTCGTCCACAGGTCGCCATGAATCAGGGCGGGGTATTCGGGTTCGGACAGCCAACGTTCCAAACTGAGCGCCATTTTTTCGATGCGAATGCGTAACCATTGGGGCAATCTGCCGACCTGATGTGCTTCCCGCGCCATGTAGATCAAGCGGTGTTCGCGGAAGAACGGAATCCAGTAGGCGGTTTGTGGACAAGGTTGCGGCAGGCCGCCGATCAGGGTGGTATATTGAAAGCCAAAAGCCTGCCCGCGAATCGTGTGTAGTTCTGCGATGAGTTCGGCAGCATGGATTTGCGCTGCGGCGTTGAAGAAGCTATCGCCTTCGAGATGGCTCATGACCAGCAAATCCGGTTCGGCATGCAATACTTCGGGAACAGGCAGGTTGGTTTGCGACCGCAGGTAGCGCAGCATGTTGGCTTCGATGGTCAACATCGCGCCGGGGTTGCCGGGTGCCCATTTGACGACCACCACCCGTTCATCGGCCATCTGTACGCGGTACACCTGACTGATCGAACCGCCCGAAAGCCCGGTGATGTTCCTCACGCGGTTGCTGAGGATTTGTGTCAGACGAACTTGTAGCGCCTGTGTTTCCATGAGGTAACACCCCTCTTGTTCACCCTGTCTGGGTTTGATAGGATGCGAGTGTTTAGTAGGTAGTGAGAATGAATATGGTAAGCGAACTTCAATCCCGTCTGCAATTATACTGCCTCGAGCATTTCGAGCAGTACCCCAACCTGAAGATCACCGATTTTACTCTCTTAGCCGCCAAACCGGAAAGTAGCGTGTATGGACTGGTGTTCCAGTACGGCGATAGGGACGCGGCTCAACAGGAATCGCTGGTGCTGAAGGTCTTTACCGATGATATTAACGGTAAAGACCGAACCTTGAAAGAGCGTCATGCGCTGAACCAACTCCATCATCGGGGGTATCCTGTGCCCCGCCCGATCATTCACGAGACCGAACCGGAATTCGTGGGGCAACCGTTCATTCTGATGGAACGCGCTGCCGGCCAGACGTTGAGCGACCTGCTGAATGCAGCGGACGAGGCCGAACAGCGGGCGCTGCTCACGCCGTTCGTGCGTTTGCTGGTGGATTTGCACACTATGAACGCGAAGGCGCTGGTCGAGAATCTGGTCGTCAAAGATGAGTGGACGCTGATTAAGCGCGAGTTGTATCAATTGAAGTCGCTGACCGCACCTGTTCCGGCGCTGGCGGCGGTGCAAGCGTGGCTGCATGAACGCCGTGAGAGTGTCCCGTGTGATCGCCCGCGCATCAATCACCGCGATTTTCATCCGGGGAATGTGCTGCGCGGCGAAGATGGGCGGCTGACGGTGATTGACTGGGGCTGGCAGATCGGGGATGCGCGAGCCGATGTGGGCTGGTTGCTGGCGCTGCTGGAGCGCGAAGGGCAGTCGTCCATGAGTGCCTTTGCTGCCGCCGAATATGAGCGCCTGAGCGAAACCCAGTTGGAAGAACTGGATTACTTCACCGTGCTGGCGCATCTGCGCTGGCTGGTGGAACTGGCACAGAGTATGCGGGTGAACCGCGTGTTGCAAAATGGCGCTGGTGCGGCGGCTCGTGCTGCGTTGCTGCCGCGTATGGAACGGGCTTTGGGGCGCATACAAGTCGTGACTAGCCTCGCGCTGCCACCCGCCGCTGAACTGATGGAGTCGCTGCGGCGCGGTCAAGAGCAGATTATGTTCTGGTAAAGGCATGTGGTTTTGAAGAACGAAAAGCAGTGGTTCTGGTTCGGGCTGGCGGTGGTGCTAATGGTCGCGGCGGGACTGCGTTTGTGGAGCTATACCTTCAGTCTGCCGTATGTGGATCATCCAGATGAACCCGCCTACTTTGTGGGTGGTCAAGAATGGCGCGGACTCATTCAGACCAGCGGCTACTATGATGGTATTCCGCCGGCTTATGTTGCACTTCATACGATCACGCAGCCGATTTTGGAAGCATTCGGTCAGCAAGGTTTGGCTGCTATGACTGGATTCCTGCGCTTCGTTTCAGTCATCGTCAATCTGGCGACGCTGGTGGTACTCGCGCTGATAGCGCGGCGTGCAGCGGGCGTGCTGGCAGGGATTGTGGCGGGAGTTGCATGGGGTGTGGCTCCGCAAGTGGTTGAAAATGGGGTGTATGCCCTACCGGATCCGTTCATCTACTTTTTCACGGTGTTGGCTTTGTGGCTGGCGATTCAGGCTTGGCAGCACCCTCTTCGGCGGCATTGGGCGCTGTGGAGTGTGGTTGCTGGCCTCGGCGCAGTACTGATGAAATATCCTGCGCTGCCCGCGTTGTTGCCGGGTGTGCTGGTGGGGGTGGCCGATACGCTTCGTCCGCCGC
>CAIVEA010000738.1 GCA_903904765.1 uncultured Chloroflexota bacterium | reverse complement strand
TATAGACTCGATTCGCGAATCATGCTATAGTGATTCGCGTCGAAAATTATTATGGATGACCGTGTAGGTTCTTATGACAACCCTCGTGATCGGCGCGGGCATGGCAGGCTTAACGGCTGCACAGGATTTATTCGGTGCAGGCGAAAAAGTCGTTGTACTCGAAGCGCGTGATCGAATTGGCGGACGGATAATCACCGACCGCACCTTCGCCAGCCACCCCGTCGAACACGGCGCGGAGTTCATTCACGGCGACCGCGCTCCGACCTGACTGTTGGTTCGGGCAACCGGACTCCGCATGACCCAGTGGAACAAAACCGATGACTCCTTAGTGCGCCTAGCCGATGGTTCGCTGCGTACCATGCGCGAGGCGCGGGCGCAGTATCCCGATTTCGACCTTACGCGCTCGTGGGCGCTGCCGGATGTTGACCCGCTGCCGGACGAAGATCTGGGCACGTATTTGCGGCGCATTGGCTTCACCGAAGTGCAGATGGAGTACACCCGTCGTTCCTTCGCCAATGCGACGGGCGAGGCTTTGCGTACCATCAGTGCGGCGGGAGCAGTGGCGGAAATGCGTGACCCTTCCTGCGGACGCGGCGATTTCCGCATCCTCGATGGCTACGATGCGCTGGTCTATACACAGGCTACCGGACTGGATGTACGGCTGGAGCATGTTGTCCAGCGCATCGAGTGGGGCGGCGAGAAGGTGCGCGTCATCACCAATCAGGGCGCATTTGAAGGGCAGCGAGCTGTTATCACGCTGCCGATTGGCGTACTTCAGTCCGGCGCAGTCGTGTTCGACCCGCCGCTACCGCCCGAAAAGCAGACGGCGCTGACGCATATCCGCATGGGTCCGGGCATCAAGCTGATCTACCGCTTCGCAGAGCCGATTATGCCGGCGGGCATCATGGCCTACTACAGCCCGTTGAATCCGCCTATGTGGTGGTCGCCTGCCGCCGGACACAGCGAGTCGCCTTATCTGGTGTGGACGGCGCTGGCAACTGGCGATTATTGCCGCGAACTGCTGAAGGACGGCGAACAGGCTGCTTTGCAGATCGGGTTGGAATCGCTCCGCCGCGAACTCAATTGCCCGGATTTGCAGGCTGTCGAGGCACAGGTGGTGAACTGGGTGAATGACCCGTATGCGCGGGGCGCGTACAGTGTGGTCATTCCCGGCTATGCCGATATACGGCAGGAACTGGCTGCGTCGGTGGGCAACCGCCTGTTCTGGGCGGGCGAGGCCACTGCGCCGCACGGTTATGCGGCAACGGTGCATGGCGCGTATGCCAGCGGCAAACGGGCGGCACAGGAAGTTTTATCCCAACTGGAATTCCGCTAGGCGCTGTGGCGCACTGGCGTTTTCTCCCCTCGCGGATCGAGGGGTTATCATCATCAAGCGTAAAGGAATGATTGTATGGACACTCACAGTACCTCCACCGACCCCAGACCGATTCGGGAAGCGCAAATTCGCGTTCTCCCGGCCCTGATGGGGTATGCCGAGCAGATGGAAGCCTGCCATCAGGCGGCTTACGGCTACAGTGCAGCCGAGGTTGATGAACCTGAATGCCTGAGGGCGGAGCATTTCCGCCAGCATCTTCATGTATTCCCCGAAGGGCAGTTCATGGCGCTGGATACCACAAGTGATCTCGTCGTGGGGACGACCAGCAACATGCGGCTGAACTTCAATCTGCGTAAGCAGAATCCCCGTTCGTGGGCGGAAATCACCAGTGATGGCTGACTGACCACGCATGACCCGCACGGCCACTGGCTGTACGGGGTAGATACGGTTGTGCGCCCGGATTACCGGGGCTATCGCGTCGGCAGCTTACTGATCGAAGCGCGTTTTGATTTGATTCGCCGCAAGAACTTGCGCGGTCTGGTCGCAGGCAGCTTGATCGTGGGCTATAGCGCGGTGGCTGACCACCTGAGCGTGGAACAGTACGTCCGCGAGGTGGTGGAGGGCAACCGTTTCGATAGCAATTTGAGCAAGCAGTTGCATAAGGGGTTTGAGGTGCATGGCCTGATCCCGAATTACAGCGAGGGCAACTGGGGCGTAGAAATCGTGTGGCACAACCCGGAATACCGGCGCGTTCCTTCGGTTTTTGTCCTGTCCGCGCCGCGCAAGTGGTCTGTTGCTCATCCTGTCTTTCGCGCAAAATCAGCGTGACTGCACGACGAATAGGAGCATCCTAACATGACCCCTGCTCGTGATCGCGCGCTGTTAAAACAAATTGAAATCCGGCTTACGCGCCCGGAGGATGCCGACGAATTGGAAGTGCTGACTGGGATTATCTACCATTGTGACCCCCGCGAGGATGAGGCTTGCTTCACAGCAGATCATTACCGCCAGCATGTGCAGGTGTTCCCGGAAGCGCAGTTTGTGGCGGTGGACGTGGTGACGGGGCAACTGGTCGGCCTGACCAGCGGCATGCGGATGTGCTATGACCCGGCGCGTCCTCCGCTGATGTCGTGGTGGGAACTGGTCGGCAACGGGTGGCTTTCCACGCACATCCCCGATGGCGATTGGATGTACGGTGTCGAGTCGGCAGTGCATCCCGATTATCGCGGCTACGGCGTAGGCAGCCGCCTGATGGATGCCCGCTTCAACGTCCTGCGGCAGATGAACCTGCGCGGGATGGTGGCCGGCAGCGCCATCATTGATTATGCGGAAGTAGCCGATCAGATTGCGGTGGAAACGTATGTGCAGGAGGTGGCGGCGGGCAACCGCTTCGACACCAACCTGAGCAAGCAACTGCACAAAGGTTTCCGTCCGGTGCATATTATCCCGGATTACCTGCCCGACCCGGAAACCGCCGGCTACGGGGTGCTGATCGTGTGGGACAACCCGCATTACCAGCCATAGCTCTCAACTCCCAGCCCCTTCGCCACTTGGGTGAAGGGGCGCGTTTCGTAGGACAACACAGGGTTGTCCGCGCTTCCGCCCCCGTTTGTGTCTAAACCCGCACCGTGTTATCTCCTGTCCGCTGACTTGTTCATTCTGCCCGAAGGTATCCCTTCCGAGTTGCATGTGCTATCACACATACGTATAATCCTGTCATCATTCGGGGGGAACAGTCTAGTATGTCAGTCGCCGAAGAAATTAAAGCGCGATTGAACATTGTGGACTACGTGCAGCAGTTCGCGCAGCTCAAACGCGCTGGCAAAACCTATAAAGCCTGCTGTCCGTTCCACAGTGAGCGCACACCATCGTTTGTGGTCAATCCCGACACACAATCGTGGCGTTGTTTCGGCGCGTGTGCCGAGGGCGGTGATGTCATCTCGTTCGCCATGAAGCGGCACGGCTGGTCGTTTAGCGAGGCGCTGGCGGAACTCGGTAAGCTGGCGGGTGTGGAAGTGCGCCAGCAAACGCCCGAACAGAAGGCCGAGCAAAACCGCCACGATGAATTGCGCGGGCTGCTTCAGAGCGCCGCCGATGCCTATCACGACGGGCTGATGGGCGAGATGGGGCGCGACGTGCTGGCCTATGCCACTGGCAAGCGCGGCCTGACCGAAGCTACCCTGCGCCACTTCAAGATTGGCTACGCGCTCCCCGGCTGGACGCACCTGCTGGATTACCTGACGCAACTGGGTTATACGCCGGAGCAGGCCGTCGAAAGTGGCATGGCGATTCGCAACGATGAGGGGCGCGTCTATGACCGCTTCCGCAACCGACTGATGATCCCCATCCGCGACGAACGTGGGCGCGTGATCGGCTTCGGGGCGCGGGCGCTGGCTGCCGAGGACAACCCCAAGTATCTCAATTCCCCGCAAACCGGCCTGTTCGACAAAAGCAAAACCCTGTTCGGCTTCGACATGGCGAAAACCGCCATCCGCGAGAGCGAAACCGCCGTGATCGTCGAAGGTTATATGGATGCGATACAGGCGCATCAGGCCGGCTTCACCAACGTGGTCGCGCAGATGGGGACGGCGATGACCGATACCCAGATTCGTACCCTCACCCGCACCGCCAAGCGCGTGGTGCTGGCGCTGGACTCGGATGCAGCCGGACAGAACGCCACCCGCCGCAGCCTCGAAACCGCCCGCGCCGCGCTGCAAGCCGATTTCGGCGGGCGGCTAGGCATAGACATCCGCATTTTGAGCATCCCCGGTGCGAAAGACCCGGACGACCTGATCCGCGAAACCCCCGACCAGTGGGCAAAACTGGTGACGGACGCACAGCCGCTGGCGGATTGGGTGATCGCGGTGGAAATGGCGGGGTTGCCGCCCAATGCCAGCCTGCAAGAGCGTGAAGCGGTGGCGCGTCGTCTGCTGCCCATCCTCACCGTCAGCGAGGACAATCTCTATCAGCGCGACAACCTGCAAAAGCTCTCGTTGCGCCTGAAGCTACCGGAACGCGAATTGCTGGGCTGGGCTGCCGAGCAAACGCGAATCGAAAAAGCGCGTCAGCCGCGTCCTGCGCTGAACAAACCCGCGCCCACATCTGCACCGCCTGCTGAACCGGATGACGAGCCGCCGCCGCTGGATTTGAGCGCCCTCGTTCCGCCTGATGTGGACGAGTTTGGGGAGATGGTGGATGTTCCAGCGCCCATCCCCGCGCAGCGCCGCCCATCTGCCCGCGCCCCGGAACTGGAAATCCAGTGCCTGCGGATTCTGCTGCGCCAGCCCGCCGCGCTATACGCCGCCAACCGTGTGCTGCGGGCGCTGGCGGACAACGAGCGTCCGCTGCTGGATGGCCCCCTGACCGAGCTATGCCCGGAAGATTTCCTGCACAGCGAATCGCGGGCGATCATGCAGGCTTTTCTGGAAGCACTCGAACAGGTGGAGGCCGAGCCGATTGTATATCTGCGTGAACAGATTGACCCGTCCTTAGCGCCGCATCTCAAAGCGATTCTGACAGATGACAAGGATACGGTACACTCACGGATACGCGGAATGATGTCCGCCGATTTGCAACTGGTGTGGCAAAATAACCAGCGGGCGCTGGCTTCGGTGGATGCCAGTACCGAACTGGTGGAGAAGGCGCTGCGCTTGCGTGGCGATCGCCTGAAACGTGAGCGCGAAGTGCTCAGTTTATTGCAGGTGGATGCCGCAGTCGCGCAAGACGATAACGCCAGCATGATTTATACTCAACAGATTATTCTATCGAAAACTGCGAAACAGCGTATTGATGCCGAACTGGGACGACTGGTCACAGTGCAGCGTGAATAAGGGGAGTTATGGCGAAGCCAAAGAAACGTAAAGCAGCACAAGATGATGTGAAAGAAGCGCCGAAGGGACGCAAGCCCGAAGCCGACGAAGCCGAGTTGGAAACGGACGACGAACCCGGCGATGATGACGATAGTTTATTCGAGTCTGGCTCCGGCAAAGAGGGCGCGGGCGATTTCGGCATGGAAGATGTCGCCGACGAAGGCTTTGATGACTTCGATGATGACGACTTGCTCAACGAAAGCCTGTCACTGGATGCTGCTGCGCTGGCCGATGACCCGGTACGCATGTACCTCAAGGAAATCGGGCAGGTGCTGCTGCTGGATACCAACCGCGAAACGTGGTTGAGTACGCAGGTGGCCGCTAACCAACTGCTGGAAAATTTGATTGACTCGCTTTCGGCTGCCGACTCCCTGACCGAAGGGCTGCCTGATCCGATTCAAGTGGCTGACCGCGCCTACCAGCACATCATCCGCAACTGGGAAGAAGTGGTGGAAGGGGCGGGCGCGTTCGGTGCCGAGCCGCCCGATCTGCGTGCCATTATCAACGAGGCCGTTCAGGTCAACGACAACTGGGATGTAGACCAGAAGTCGTACCTGCGCGATTACCTGCGCCAGAAAGACTGGGGCAAAGATGAACTGTGGACGGAACTCGCCCGCCGCATGTTCGATGTGTTTCACGGTCTGCTGCTCATCCCCATCCCGCAAATTCTGCAAATTCGCCAGTTCTACAAGCAGAAGGGCGGCTTGCTGCCGCCAGAGGATTTCCACGCGGCGCTGATGGCCGACCCCGATAAGGCCGAAGACCTGCAAGACCAGTACGAGCGCCTGAGCGAACGTGCCGAAGCCGCCGCCGAGTCGCTCACCCGCGCCAACCTGCGGCTGGTGGTGAGCGTCGCCAAACGCTACATGGGGCGCGGCATTAATTTCCTCGACCTGATTCAAGAGGGTAACATTGGTTTGCTGCGGGCTGTCGAGAAGTTCGACCATACCAAAGGTTTCAAGTTCAGCACCTACGCCACATGGTGGATTCGGCAGGCCATCAGCCGCGCCATCGCTGACCAAGCGCGTACCATCCGCATTCCGGTACACATGGTCGAAACCATCAACCGCCTGATGCGGATTCAGCGCGAACTGATTCAGGAGCTGGGCGGCGAACCGAGCGCCGAGCAAATCGCGCTGGAAATGGACTTCCTGACAGCGGACGAAACTGAGGCCATCCGCCTCATCCGCCGCAACGGGGAACGTATGGACCCCGGTTTGCAGCGCAAACTGCGCCGCGCCGCCCAGAAGGTGCGTAAGATCATGCGAATCAGTCAAGAGCCGATGAGCCTCGAAATGCCCATCGGTCAGGAAGATAGCAGCCTGCTGGGGGACTTCATCGAGGATGATAAAATCATGGGGCCGGTGGATGCCGCCAGCCGCCAATTGCTGAAAGAGCAGATTCGCTCTGCGCTGGGCGTGTTGAGCGAACGCGAGCGCGAAGTGCTGGAAATGCGCTTCGGTTTGCAGGACGGGCAAGATCACACGCTGGAAGAAGTGGGTAAGCACCTCGGCGTGACCCGTGAGCGCATCCGGCAGATCGAGGCAAAGGCGCTCCGCAAGCTACGCCATCCCACCCGCAGCC
>CAIVEA010000737.1 GCA_903904765.1 uncultured Chloroflexota bacterium | reverse complement strand
ACGACGGCGGGACGCTACAAGCTGGAATTTCAAACGCTGGGGAACGCTTTTGATGGCGTTCCCGAAGGTACGACGCGCATTACTTACGGTACGACCATTACCGGACGAATCGACTCGACTACGCCGGAAGTGCTGTTCGCGTTCTATGGCAGCGAGAACGATGCGATCACAGTATCGCTCAATCGCGGGGATGGCGATCTCGACCCAGCGGTGAGCATCCTTGATGCTGGCATGAACGAACTCCGCACAGACGATGACAGCGGCGACGGTCAGAATGCGCGTATCGCCCGCTTTGTGCTGCCCAAGAGTGGCATCTACTACATCCGCGCCACCCGTTTCAGTGGCACGGATGGCAACCCGAACACGCAAGGCAGTTTTACGCTGGTGCTGGCGCGGGTGTTCACATAGGGCAATTAGTCGGTGGGCGGTTGTGGGCGGGCGTACAACCACCAGTAGGTATCCTGCGGGTAGATGGGCTGCAAGACCGCATCCCACAGGAAGGGGCAGGGCTGTGTGTGGCGGCGCAAACCGGAGTCGGCCTGCCGTACTTTGAGCTTCAAGGCTTCGCCCTGATCGCTCATCGCCAGCAACACCTCTTGAATCATCGTGCGGCGCAGCGCCTCCGGCAGATAGGCGTTAGCAGCCAGACGCGGGTCGTCACGGCACTCGGTCACATAGATTTGAATGTCACGCAGGCGGGCTTCGGCTTCCTGCATCAGCTTTTTGCCGTAAGCCACGCCCCATTCGGTGCTGGCCTGCTCGAAGTGGTGAGCAGCAGAATCCAGCGCCGCCAGTTGCGCCGCGCTCATCCGGTCACGCAGGGCGTTCAGCCGCCGCAGTCGCAGTAGTACCGCGCCGGGGGTCATGCGTGGCAGGTTCATGGTCACGCGACCATACAGCTCGTCCTCGTATACGTAGGGGACGAAGGCATCCACCATCGCGGTCACTTCTTTGAGGTCGAGATCAATCGAATAGGGGTGTTCGGTCATGTGCCTATAGTCCTTTCGGTATAGGGCTGAGTGTACTGCATTCACGGACGCAAAACACCCCTCGCTATGAGGGGTGTTTTCGTTCAAACGTCAGGCCGTGAGTGCGCTCAGGCAGTTTCGGGATGGACGAAGAAAGTGGGAGTGCTGAGGACGCGCCGCACCGGACATTTGGTGGAGACATCCATCAACCGCGCCCGCTGGTCTTCGGTCAATTGGTCGCCGAACAGCGTGACGTTTTCTTTGATCTCGTGGACGAATTGCGCGTCGCCCTGATAAGCTGGATATTCGGCGGCGTTGAAACGGTGAATATCCAGTTCCACCGCCACTTTTTCCAGTGGCCAGCCTTTGCGATTGGCATACAGTTGCAGCGTGATGACGATGCAGCTTCCCAGCGCACCCATCAGTAGTTCCATTGGGTCGGGGGCGCTGTCCTTACCACCATTTTCGACGGTTTCATCCGCGTGCCATGTGTGGGTGCGGGTTTGTGCGATGGTCTGGTAGCCTTCACCGCTGGTTACAATTACAGGAGCCATGATCTATCCTTAGTGTGCGAGTGATTGTGCAAACTTGTACAAACATAGATGCCTCACTGTTGCCGCATCTTACGCTTTCCTGTTGATACTCGGCGATGTTCAGTGAAGCTATACCTGCGCTTCACAGCGCACGGACTTCGACCACCACTCCTTCGTTCCACTCGTATTTGTCGTGGAACAGGGCGCAGACTGCCTCGTGTAGTTTGGTTTCCTGTGCCGCGTCTACAATGCGTGCTGCCCCTTTGTGGAGTTTGCCTTCGACCCAGAATGCAACATGGGGGTTGGCTTGCAGATTTTTCACCCAGTCGGCATTGTGACCATTTTCGGCGATCAAATAGTAACTACCCGCCAGTGGTACATACCAGATTTCAATTTCTCTCAATTGACCGGATTTGCGTCCTACAGTCGTCAAGTAGAAGAATTCGGGATTGTGTTCGGTGTCCATTCTCTCGTGTCCCGTGTGCTAAGATGTATTGCTGGTGAACCCGAAATCAATGAACGGTTCACCTGATTCCATTAAAGTACCACTTTCGATAATTTGTAACCCCGGAAGTTCCTTAAGCTTTTCGATGCGGCTTTCGAGTGCGACGACGGGCAGGCGGGCGAAGATGGCGGTGAAGGTGTGGTCTTTGTCGGCATACAGCCGTTTGGGGCGCACGCCCACCATCGCCAGCATTTGTTCCACATTGGCAGTGGGCATCACATCATAGGTGGCGGCGGGTACGTCGGCGGGCAGGTCGCCAGTGACATAGGCACGTAAATCGGCGGCGGCGCGGCGGTAGGCCAGTGCAGCAGCACGTTCAGCATGGTTGGCGTTCAGTTCCCACTTTTCGACCAGTTTCATGAGGTCAGCGACGATCTCGGTGAGCAATTCCTGTTCATCGGGCATGGGGTGGCCTCCGCTTAGGTGTTATAGTTCTTCGAGATGGTCATTCACCCACGCGGCATAGGCGGCGCGTAAGCGTCCTGTGAACGCGCCGGGGACACCGCCGCCGATGGGCTGCGCGTCAATTTCGATGACGGGTACGATGCCCCGGCTGCTGCTGGTGATGAACGCTTCTGCCACCTGCGACAACTCGGCAGTGCGGATGGCTTCGCGGCGCAGCGGCAGGATGGCAGGTGCGATGGCGAACACGATTTGCTGTGCGATACCCGGCAGCACACCGCCGCCCGCCGTGCGGAGTTCGCCATTCAGGATGGCATAGAAATTGCTGCTCACGCCTTCCAGAATGTCGCCGTTTGCGCCCAATAGCAACCCCGTATAAATCCCCTGTGGCAGTTTGATTTGGTCGCGCTCGGTCTGCCAACTGGTGGTTTTTGCGGCGGGATTATGGCGGGCGGCGTGGGGTAGGGTGACGCAGCGCACGCCCTGCGTATAGAGAGTTTCGGGGTGCGGCGCGAAGGGTTCGATGGATAGGATGATACGCTCCGGTGTGCTGCGCGGTACGGTGATGCGGAAGCGCACATCCCCGAACTGCGAGTTCTCGATCATCTGCCGCAGCGCCTTTCGCAGCGCCGTGCGATCCAGTTTGAGCGCGATTTGCTCACGCGCAGCCGAGTCCTCCAGCCGATCCAGATGAGCATCCAACCGGATGACGCGGGTGCGCTGAAAGGTGTTGGTGATGGTGTATACGCCGTCTTGCGGCTCGTACTGCTGGGCATCGGCCAGTGAGGAGGCGGTGTAAGCGACAGTTTCTAACCCGGAGGGGGTGAGGGTGCGGATCAGGCAGGGCATGGGCGCTAGACCTTTTTCGTAATGGGTCCCCAGCCCAACCCCTCCGCCATTCATGGGGAGGGATAAAGGGGAGGGGATTTGTTGACACCGTAAGATCAAGAATGCTGACCTTGATCTATGGGGGCATGTTAGCACATACCCCCCTGTCTGCCCACTTTTATCAGGGCAAGAATGACGCTTCGTAAGGCTGGTAGGGCTGATAGGCGCTGAGGTGGCTCATCAGGTCTTCCATCGGGACAGCGCCCTTCGACCATTTATCCGCACCATGCTTTTCCCACACCACTGGAATGCCGTACTCGAAGAAGGCCAGCGCGAACTCGTGCAGCGGGTCGAGGTGGCTTGCGCCCAGTTCCTTGAGCATCTGGCTGGTCGGGTAGGCGGGTCTGCCGTTGAAACCGATGGTCTTGCCCTGATGCTGCTGGTAACGAATCAGCCGCCGCGTATAGAACAGCAGCGTGTTCCAAGGGACTTGGTTGCTGAACGGTTGGTCGCGTTTGAACTGGCTGAGCAGTTTGCGGGGCGGCAGGCCACGCAGGTTCAGGTAGCCGATGTTGCCGCTGAGGAAATGT
>CAIVEA010000736.1 GCA_903904765.1 uncultured Chloroflexota bacterium | reverse complement strand
TGGGGGCGCTGGTGCTGGCGCTCCATTTGCTGCACTGGCTGGTGACGGGCAGGCGCGGCAGAGCGTGGGTGCTGCTGCCACTGGCGCTGGCTGCTGCGCCTTTTGCGCTGTGGTTGGTCATCTCGTTCAAAGTGCTGCGGGAGCATCTTGTGGCGGCGCTGCTGTCCCTGCTGTTGTCGCTGCCGTCCGTATTGCTGGTGGTGGTGGGGCTGGTGCTGCTGGTCGTGCTGAGTCAGCGGCACATGCTGCGGCGCGGGGTGCTGCTGGTGCTGGTGGTAGCACAGGCCGCGCTGCTGCTGGCACACCCGCCCGAACCCGCAGGGGAGGCGGCGCTGCGCCGCATAGACGCGGAACGCGCCCCGCTAGACCCGATTGTCACAGCATTCGCGCCGGATAGCCCGGCGGCTTACTATGAGCGTCTATACGGGTTGCGGCAGGGAATCCGGTTGGAAATCGGCTGGCGTTCGCATACGCCCGCTGAAGTGGTGGCGCTGGCCGACAGACTGCGTGATGCGCCGGATGTGTGGATGGTGTTGCCTGCGGATAGCGCCGAAACCGCGCAGATGGCAGTGGCGCTGACGGCAGAGCGCGGGGTGGAAACGCAGTTCGTCGTGGGTGGGATGCTGGTTTATCATTTCCGGGTGGGTGCGCCGCAGCCATTTCAGTTGCCCTCCGGGGATGAACAATAGGCAGTCGGGGCTGTAGGGGTTACACTAGAGTACGGGAGCGCGAAAGGGACACAAGATGCGTGTGAGTGTATTGTCTGGCGGCACGATTAAAGACTATCCGGTGGCGGAACTGCCCGCGCTGCTGGCGAATCACGAGCATCTGGTGTGGATGGACGCACTCGAATCCGACGTGGAAGCGATCCGCGTGATGACCGAGGTGTTCCAGTTTCACCCGCTGGCGATTGAGGATACCAATAACCATCACCAGCGCCCGAAGATGACCGAATATGATGGCTACGTGTTCCTGATCGTGAACGCAATCAGCATCACCGGGCAACCGGACGAAGCAGGTAGCCGGGAAGACTCGGTGGCGGCGCACCAACTGGACTTCCGCGAAGTGGATATGTTTGTGGGGCGCAACTATGTGGTTACGGTGCATCTGCAAAACGAGCCGGTGATTGACGAAGTTCGGCGGCGCGTGAGTGTGATGGGCGCTTCGATGCCGGCGAACGCGCCCTATCTGGCCTATGTGGTGCTAGATACGGTGGTGGATGCCTACTTTCCGATCATGGATATGGTCGAGGAAGAAATTGGCCTGCTGGAAGATGTGGTGCTGCTCAAGCCCCGGCAGGAAAATCTGAATCGCCTGTTTGAGATGCGGCAGATGTTGATTAACCTGTGGCGGGTGGTGTGGCCGCAGCGCGATATGCTGAGTACGCTCACGCAGCCGCATGTGCTGAACGCCGTCGGGCAGGACACCCAGTATTATCTGCGTGATGTGGCTGACCATTTGCTGTGGATTGCGGATATGATCGCCATGTACCGCGATACGCTGACGACGGTGATTGACCTGCACATGTCGTCTGTCTCCAATCAGTTGAACCGTGTCGTCAATCGTTTGACGGTGTTCACGCTGGTGATCGGCATCTTGACGGTGATTAGCGGGTTCTACGGCATGAACTTCGAGGCAACGTGGCCGAATCTGGGCAGCCCGTTGGGTGTGCCGTTTGTATTGTTCTTGATGGCGCTGCTGACCGCTGGCTTGCTGGCGATTTTGCGGCGTTTGGGATGGTTTTAGCGAGGAATTATGACTGAAGTGAATCGGTTGGATGTTCTGGTGGTGGGTGCGGGAATCAGCGGGTTGGCTGCTGCCCGTTTACTGGGAGAACGCGGACAAAAGGTGCTGGTGCTGGATAAAGGCCGCAGCGTGGGTGGGCGGCTGGCGACCCGGCGCATCGGCGGCGGTTTGGCCGATCATGGCGCACAGTTCTTCACGGTGCGTTCCCCCGAGTTTAAGCAGCAGGTAGACCGCTGGCTGGCGGCGAAACAGGTTTATGTGTGGGCGAACGGGTTCAGCGCCGGCAGTCTGGGCGGCGTGGAGCATGACGGACATCCCCGCTTTGCGGCGCGAGGTGGCATGAACGCATTGGCGAAATGGCTGGCGGCGGATGCGGGCGAGAATGTGAGTTTTCAGGTTAATGCGACGGTCAAGGCCATCACCCTGACCGCCGAAGGCTGGACGGTACAGGACGACGCGGGCAACAGTTACTACAGCCGCAAATTGCTGCTCACCCCGCCTGTGCCGCAGTCAGTGGCGCTACTGGGCGACACGATCAGCCAACTGAGCGCGGCTGACCGCGAGGCGTTAACCCTGATCGAATACGCGCCCAACCTGTGCGGTCTGTTCGTGGTGGCGGGGGATGTGCTGCTCCCTGAACCGGGTGCGCTGCAACGTCATACCGAGCCGATTAGCTGGATTGCCGACAACCAGCGCAAGGGTATTTCCGAAGGGGCGCGGGTCATCACCGCGCACGGCAGCCCCGGCATGAGCCGCAAATACTGGGAATATTCGGACGAGGACGTACTGGCGGTCATTCAAGAGGCGCTGCAACCGTTCCTCACGGAAGGTGCGACCATCACCGAAGCGGTGCTGAAACGCTGGCGTTACGCGCTGCCAACGGTGCTGCACCATGAACGCTGCCTGCTGGCGAAGGGCGTTGCGCCGCTGGCCTTTGCGGGGGATGCGTTCTACGAGGCGCGGGTGGAAGGGGCGTACCTCTCCGGCCTCGCGGCGGGGGCTGCGCTGGCCTGAGACCTCACCCCTCAATCCTCTCTCCACACGGAGAGGGGAGGTAAGATGATCTTACACCCTTCGTCATGGGGGAGAAGAGCCGGGGATGAGGGTCAGTCGCCTATAGAAAGGATACGTGTTCGATGAACCGATGGAGTCGGGCGCTGCTGCTCTTGCTGGTGCTGTTGCTGGTAGCTTGTGGTGGGCGCAGCGCAGCCACACCCACGCCGTTGATCTTGACGCAGAACTATGTTTCGGGCGATGGGACGATTTCGTTTCAGTATCCGCCCGATTGGGTGGCGACTGTCGTCTCCGGTCAGGTGACGATTGCCAACACACAGGCCGCTTTTGAAGCGCAAATCCCCGCGCCCGGTCAGTTCCAGACGCGCATGATTATCGGCCCGATTGGGTCGGTCAGTGGTTTGAGCGCAGGTGTTACCCCGTTGGACGTGGTGAAGTTTTTTGCCGATACGTTGAGTAGTTCGGGGATTACCTTTGGTTCGCCCACCGAAACCACGATGGGTACACGCCCCGCCGGACGGGTGGAAGGCATGGGGACGGATGGGCAGGGTGTAATCTTGGCGCTGGATATGGGACATGGCATCTATAGCATCATCAGCGCCACCAGTTCACCGGGAGAACTGAGCCGCTTTGAAGGCACGCTGGAGTCGATTCTGCAAACGTTGGTCTACGTAGCGCCGAAGGGCAGTTAGGGGAAATACGATGAGCGTGGTGAGTTTGGGTGAATTGCTGATTGACTTCGTTGCGCTGGAGCATGGCGTTAGCGTGGGGGATGCTTCCGGTTTCCGCAAAGCGCCGGGTGGCGCGCCGGCCAACGTCGCGGTGGCGGTGGCGCGATTGGGGCATGAAGTGGCTTTCATGGGGCAGGTGGGCGATGACCCGTTCGGGCATCATCTGGCGGACGTGCTGGCTGCCGAAGGTATTGACCTGCGCGGCCTGTGCTTCTCGGACGAGGCGCGGACTGCGCTGGCGTTCGTGTCGCTCACGGCAGAAGGCGAACGCAGTTTTGTGTTCTATCGTCACCCCAGCGCCGATATGCTGATGCGCCCGGAGGATGTGGTGGTGGATGTGCTGGCGAATGCCAAGATTTTCCACTACGGCTCGATTACGATGATCGGTGAACCCAGCCGTTCGGCCACGCTGCTGGCGGTGCAGGAAGCACGCTCACGCGGGTTGCTCATCTCGTATGACCCGAATTTGCGCCTTGCGCTGTGGCCCAGCGCCGAAGCTGCCCGCGAAGGGATGCTGGCGGGATTCGATTACGCGCATATCGTCAAGGTGAGCGATGAAGAAGTTGAATTCCTGACGGGCGGTCATGACATTAGCTCCCTGTGGCGTGGCGATGTGCGGGTGATCGCCGTCACGCAGGGCGGACGCGGCGCGACCATCTACACGCGGCAGCAGGCGGTGCATGTGCCGGGGTTCAGCGTCCGCACGGTGGACACCACCGGTGCGGGTGACGGTTTCGTGGCGGGGATGCTGGTGGGTATTCTGGAACACTGGGACGATTATCAGGCGCATTTGCCGGAGATCGGGCGTTTTGCCAATGCGGTGGGCGCGTTGGCGACGACCCATCTCGGCGCGATTCCGGCGCTACCCAGCCGCAGCGCGGTTGACCAGTTTGTGGCGGACGCACAATAACCCCCGAAATAAAGGGAGCGTTTGTCGTGATTAATCCCTATACTCATGTTTAGGGATTTATTTTGTATGGCGAGGTTCGCATGGGTATCAATCTCGACTGTCCAGAATGCGGTAAGCGCATGACCCCGAATTTTGTAGAAGCACGGATGGTCTGTTCGCATTGTGGCTACGTCCGCAGCAGCGGGTTGGACGACAAAATCACAGAGGTGCGCCAGCGCGGGAAGCGCCCGGAAGTGAGTGTGGCGCATGAGGATGAGATCAATCCGAGGGCGCTGTCGCTGTTTTACACCGCGCATGATTATCTCTTTCAGGGGGATCGCCTCAAAGCACTTGCGTCACTGGCGCAGGCGCTGGAACTGCAACCGGATTTCCTCGAAGCACATCTGTGGACGGCGAAACTGAGCGACAACGAGAAGGCCAAGCGCGACCATCTGAGTACGGTGCTGGCCTATAACCCCGGCGATTTGGAAGCCATGCGAATGCTGATGGTGCTGAACGGGCGCATGACTGCCGAGGAAGCCGCCCGCAGCGAAAAGGCCGAAATGCCTGCTGAGATGAAGGTGCTGGAGGCGGTGGCGACGACGCAGGTCATCACCCGCTGCCCGAACTGCGGCGGCGATCTTATGGCGGACGAGCGCACGGGCGGGGTGCGCTGTTCCTCGTGCGGGTATTTGCCGCCCGCGCCGCAGCCACAGGGCGGGCAGAGCGAACAACTGACGGCGGCGCTGCTTCAGCGGCGGGCGAAACCTGTGACATGGGTGGTGGGCGAACGCTTGTTGTGCTGCAAAGCCTGCGGCGCACAGCGTACCATTAGTGCGTCGGTGTTGTCGGCACGCTGCTCGTTCTGCGGCTCGAATCAGGTGTTGGAACAGGATGCGCTCGGCTCGTTTGAGCAACCGGATGGCGTGATTCCGTTCAAGATCACGCGGGATGAGGCAGGGGAACGCATCAAAGAGCGTTTACGCAGCGTGACCGAGCGTGTGAAGGGCTGGTTTGGCAATAACAAGATCAAATCTGCCACGCTGGAAGGTCATTACCTGCCGTTTTGGTTGTTCGACGCGATGGGCGAGGTGATGCGAACTCGCATTGATACCCGTATGCCCAAAGACCGCAATTCACCAATTCAGCCCACCTATCAACAGGAAAAATTCACCGACGCAGTCTACGATGTGGAAGTGTGCGCCGTGCAATCGCCGCCGCGCACCCTGACCGCCCAGTTGGACGATTATCATTCCGGCGCACTGGTGGCCTATGACCCGGCGCTGCTGTCGCGCTATCCAGCGCAGATTTACACGCTCGACTTCGATAGGGCGGCGTTGGAGGCGCGGGGTGTGATCGCGGCGCAGATGCGTGCCAAGTACCAGCAGGGCGAAGGTTCGGATGAGGTGAGTATCCATGTGATGACGCTCATCCAGCAGATGAGTTTCCGCCTTGTGCTGTTGCCCGTGTGGATTGCCATTCTGGTCGAGGAAGACCTCGATACCCGCATGGCGCTGGTCAACGGGCAGAGTGGGAAGGTCATTTTGGGTAACACAGTGAAATACAAACGATAAACTTGAGTGTATGGCTCAAAAAAGACTATACTGACTATGAGTCCGTGTGGATGGGCGGCTTCCAGCGGTCATCTCCACTACAGAATCGTGTTCGCGGTTCATCAGGGACGGGGATAAACGCATCATGTCGGATGGACAACAGCTTTACGAAAAGGAATGGCTGGCAGATCGTCGGGTGGTATGCTATCGCTTCCACGATATGAGTCCCCGCACAATTGATGTGTGGTCGAACGATTTGAGCGCGGAACTGCTGGAATGGCCGGATGATCGTCCTTGGCGTTTGCTGCTGGACATTCGCCTGCGCGGGAGCATCGTGAGCAGCTACGCACTGCGCCGTTCGCGGGAAATCGCCCGCTTGCGCCCGGAATTGCCGGGGCGGTT
>CAIVEA010000735.1 GCA_903904765.1 uncultured Chloroflexota bacterium | reverse complement strand
GGTTTGATGCCCAACCCGAAGGCCGGTACGGTTGTCCCCGGCGACGATCTCCCCCGTGCGATCACCGAACTGAAGGCGGGTCGTGTGGAATTCCGTAACGACAAAACCGGCAATCTGCACGTTCCGGCGGGCAAGGCCAGCTTCGACCCGACCAAGTTGACCGAAAACGCGCAGGCCGTCCTCGATGCGGTCATGCGTAACCGTCCGTCGTCGGTCAAGGGCGCGTTCGTCCGCCGCCTCGTGGTCACTTCCACAATGGGGCCGGCCATCCACGTCGAAATCGCCGGGCAGTAAACGCCCCGTTCGACATTCTGCGATACCATCAAAAGCGGGTCATGTGGCCCGCTTTTTGATTCGTGCCTCTACCGCTGTGCTGGTCAGTTCACGCAGCGCGTCCGCCCCCACCCAGCACGCCGCTTTGGAAGGGTGCGCTTTGAGCGCGGTTGCCAGCGCCACCGCCTGTGGGTGCAGCGTGGGGCTGCGCTTGCCGATCTGCCGCAGCGCCCAGTTGACGGCCTTCTTCACGAAATTGCGCTCGTCGCCCGCCTCGCGTTCGATCAAGGGCAAGAACGCGCTGAAGCGGTCATCGGGCGCTTTTTTGTCATGCACCGCCAGCATCGCCATCAGCACGAAACCCGCCCGCTTCACGAATTCGCTTGTTTCGGCGCTCCATGCCGCCGCTTTGTCGTAGGCCAGCGGGGACTTGTCAAACAGGTTGCTGCACGCCTGATCGCACACATCCCAGCTATCCAAATCACGCACCCAGCGTTCCATCTGCTCTCCGGTGAGTTTTTTTGGTTCATCCACCAGCACGGCAAGGATACGCGCTTCGTGCATGCCGCTATCCCACAGTGCCAGCGCCAGCGCATGATCGCGCCCGATCTGGCGGGCGAGGGCGCGTATCTCCACCACCGAAACGCCCAGCGTTCCCGCCGGATTGATGCCGAACCGCGCCATGCCCGCCACATTCTCCGCATTGGCACGCGACCGCAGCGCCGCCAGAACTTCATCCACAGAGGTCATGTTCGATAGCCTTTCAGCCGATGTCCGTCTTCTATAAAACGTTATGGATAACGAACTTTAGAATAAAGTCGCGGTTTACATATTTCACAATCTTACCGCATTACACGAGTTGCCTGAATCTCCACTAAAGACTATAATATTTCTTTATCTTTCAGAACAGTTTTGTATTCTGTCGGAGTTTTGCCATGCCCTCACGGATCGGTTTGAACATCATCGGGCGCACCGCAAACGTGGTTGAGACGCTGGTGAAAGTGCAGCCCGTCGCCACGCTGGTGATGAACAACCTCGCGCTGGCGCATGAACTCACCCACGCGCTGCCGAATACCATCGTCTGTTTCCGCGACTGGTCGCTGGGGGATGAGCGCCACCTGACCATCACGCCACAGCGCCAGATTGATGTGGCGCTCTCGCAGCACAACGGCAAGCCGAATTTGTGGTTCTACACCACCAACGAGGCCGGACTCGCGCCCAATATCCTCGATTGGCATCTCAAACTGCTCAACAGCCCTTCGCATCTGCGCTGGATAGGCCTGAATCCAGCGGTGGGGACGACGCCGCACAGCGCGGCGAACTGGGCGTATGCCGAGTCGTTTCTGCGCGGGATTGCGCCTTACCGTGATCGCTTCATCTTCGGGATGCACGAGTACGCGGGGGGGGTGCCGGTCTCCGGCCTGCCGAACTATGCGGGTCGCATCCAGAACTGGGATGGTGAGGTGCTGCCGGCCTATCACTGTGGGCGCTTTCGCTATCTGGAACAATTTTGTGCCTCCAAAGGCATTCCCGTTCCGCGCATCATCCTGACCGAACACGGATTCGATGATTTGAGCGACATCAAAACATGGTTGAGCAGCTTGCAGGTGAGTGCTGGCTATAAGAACATTCGCGGTTGGAAGTCGCTCACCGACCAGTGGTATACGTGGTACCGGGCGAAGAGCTGGTCGCCGCAGCGGACGCTGTTTGAAGCGTTCGCATGGATGAACGATCATCTGTATCAAGGGTCTTCTGTCGAAGCGCAGTTGATTTTCTGCTGGGGGTCGAATGGCGATCCGTCGTGGTTGCAATTCGATGTGTCGGAAGCTACCGAGTTCGTCCAACATTGGCAGCGGGATGCAGCTAGCACGACGATTACACCTGTCACCCCGCCCACGCCCGAACCGCCACCTGTGAAGCCCACGCCGCCGCTAGTGACCAATACTATCTACGCGCTGAACATGACGGGCGGGTATATCAACCTGCGCGACAAGCCGACCACCGCTGGCAGCATCACGGGGCGCGTCTACCGTGATGATGTGGTGATCGGCCTCGAAGAAACGTGCGTCAGCGGCAGCGATTACTGGCGCAAGGTGCGCCACATCAAGACGAATCAAGAGGGGTGGGTCAGTTTGCAGTGGTCGGCTAAGGCCAAAGCCTATCAGGTGACGTTCGTCGTCGCGCCGCCCATACCCGTCATACCCGAACCGCCGCCCGTGAAGCCTTCTCCGGTGATGGTAGTTGGCCTGTCGTACACGCTAACCATGACGGGCGGGTACATCAACCTGCGCGATAAACCAGCGACTTCCGGCAGCATCATCGGGCGCATCTACCGCGATGATGTGGTAATTGGGCTGGAAGAAGTGAGCAACAGCGATTACTGGCGTAAAGTGCGCCACGTCAAGACGAATCAAGAGGGGTGGATTAGTTTGCAGTGGACGGCTAAGACCAAGAGCTATTTGGTGACGTTCGTCCCCATGCTGTCGCTCACGGTTAAGGCTATCAACACCTCGGCCTATCGCATTATGGTGCGTGCCAAGCCCACGCTCAGCAGCGCCCGCATGGATGTCATCAACCCGAATCAAGAATTTGAGACGACGCAAAAAGAGATGCAAACCGAGCGTGAGGGGCGCTGGCTATAGGTCAAAGGAGATCATAGTGATCTGGGCTGGGCAAGCCTCGATTATCT
>CAIVEA010000734.1 GCA_903904765.1 uncultured Chloroflexota bacterium | reverse complement strand
GGAGTACGCGCAGCGCATGACCGGGCAGAGCGATCCAGCAGCGGCGGTACGGGCGCTGTGGACAGAGGGGCGCTCAGCGGTGGTGGTGACGGCGGGCGTAGACGGGTGCTGGTACAGCGAGGGCGGCGCGGTGGCGCATCAACCCGCGTTCCGGGTACAAACGGTGGACACGACGGGCTGCGGCGATGTGTTTCATGGCGCGTATGCGTGGGCGCTGGCGCGGGGGCTGCCGCTGGCAGAACGGGCGCGGTATGCTTCGGGCGCGGCGGCGCTGAAGGCCACGCGGGCAGGGGGGCGTGCAGGCATCCCTACATTGCCCCAGCTGGAGGCGTTCTTGCGTTCGTAGGGAATACAAAGAAGGACGGCATGCGTGCCGTCCTTCTCTATTTTTTCTACTCGATCACCAGCAAATCCTGATAGCCCTTTGTCAGCGGTTCGCCACCGCCGGGACGTGCTACCACTACATCTTCCACGCGGGCGCTGAAGCTGTTGAACTGGACGATGCTCGGTTCAATGGTGAACAGCATCCCGTCGCGCAGCGGGGTTTCGTCGCCTTTGGTCAGGAAGGGCGGCTCATGCACATCCCAGCCGATGCCGTGACCGAGGCGGTGGCGGAACGTCGCGCCGTAGCCCGCATCTTCGATCACCTTGCGGGCGGCTGCGTCGGCCTGCGTGGTGGTGTTCGTACCCGCCTTGAGCGCGGCAATCCCCGCCCGCTGCGAGTCCATAATCAGCCGGTGTACCTTGATCTGCTCGGCGGAGGGTGCGCCGAACGACACGGTGCGCCCGTAGTCGTAGCAAATGCCATTCACCGCCGCGCCGAAATCGAACAGCACCGACACAGGCGGGGTGAGAACTCGCGGCCATGTGTTCAGCCGATCCCCGAACAGCGTGGGGTGATTCGGCCCCGAATTGTAGAGCGAGGTGGTGAAGGACGGGCCAATCGCGCCGTGCCGCCGCATCTGGAAATCCACTTCGCTAACCACTTCCAACTCGGTCATGCCCAGCCGCAGATTCTTTAGCACATCCGCGAAAGCCGCTTCGGTGATCGCTCCGGCGTGGCGCATGGCTTCGATTTCTTCGGGCGATTTGATGACGCGCATCGGGCGCAGCAAATCGGTCGCGGACGAGAAACGTGCATCGGGCAGGATGCGCTGAATGTTCGGGATGCTCTCTCCCATCGTCTGATCGCTGATCGCCACACGCGGCGCAGCGGGCAGACCGAACGGCTTGAGCAGATCGCGCACCTGCGTTTCCGGGCTGTCCCAGTCGCCCATCACGCGGATTTCGATGCCCTTCAATGCGCCCAAGCCGCCGAACTCGGCGGTCATGCGCGGCAGCAGCAGAATCGGCGCATGATCGGCGGTCAGCCACGCACCTTCCGCCCATGCGCCGGGGTGCATGGTGCGCCCGAAGTTGGGGATGTCACGCGGGACACCCGCCAGATATTCCAGATCCGTCGAGACGGGCAAAAAGACCAGATCAGCCTGCCCGGAAAGGCTGGCCTGAAACCGTTGGATGCGTTCGCTAAAATTCATACCCCGTTGCTCCCGTGCATAGCGCAGCGTAACAAAAATCCGTTCAGTCGCGCAAACTATAGCATGGAAGGTCATAGCAACGCACGTTAATAACGCGATTCCCGCAATTGTTATGGTGATTCGCGTTGCCGGAATCGTCAGCGGTGTCTACAATCATCGTATCCTGCTTAGACAGCATGTTGGGGCTGCTCAGTGGGGTTCCATTTATTTCTTAGAGTATGAGAGGATAGGGTCTATGCGTGGTTCATTTTGGATGAAGCTACCGGCGCTCATTATGGCGCTGGTGCTGGCACTGCTGCTCTCCACGGCGGCGCTGGCGCAGGATGAGAAGGTGCTGGTCGTCGGTCATGCCGAAAGCACCGACTCGCTCGATCCGGCGCGTGGCTACACTCAGACGACGGGGATTGTCCTCAAGGCAACTTACCAGACTCTGGTGACGTTCCCGGCTGCCGATGCCAGCTCGATTGAGCCGGAACTGGCCGAATCGTGGTCGGTCTCGGATGACGGCCTGACCTACACCTTCAAGCTGAGCGCGGATGCTGCGTTCGCCGATGGTCATCCTGTGACCGCCGACGATGTGGTGTTCTCGATCAATCGCCTGAAGGCCATCAAGGGCAATCCTGCCTTCCTCGCGGATGGTATCGCCAGCGTGAGCGCGGTGGATGCCAGCACGGTGGCGATCACTCTGACCGCCGCCAGTCCCTCGTTCCTGTCGCTGCTGCCCAACAGCGCCTTCTCGATTGTCGACTCGGAGGCTGTGAAGGCCAACGGCGGCACCGAAGGTGAAGATGATGCCGCGGAAGCCTACCTGAATGGCACTTCGGCGGGTTCGGGCGCGTATATTCTGGAAAGCTGGGAGCCGCAGGTGGAAACCGTGCTGGTTCGCAACGCTGCTTACAAGGGCGCTGCTCCGTACTTTGACCGCATCATCATCCAGAACATCCCCGAAGCGGCCACCCAGAAGACTGCTCTGGAAGCCGGTGACATCGGTCTGGCGCTCGACCTGACCAGCGATCAGATTGCCGGTCTGGAAGGCAATGCCGACATCGCCATTGCGCGCGGCCCGGCCAACATCACCCACTTCCTGCTGATGAACCGCGATGAAAGCATCGGCGGCCCGGTCAGCAACCCGAAGGTTGCGGAAGCCATCCGCTACGCGCTGGACTACGCTGGTTACAAGGCCCTGTGGGGCGGCGTGACCCCCGGCTCGAATCTGGCTGTTGGTCTGGCGGGTGCGTTCGGTGAGGACAAGGCCATCCAGCGCGATCTGGACAAGGCGAAGGCGCTGCTGGCCGAAGCGGGTTATCCTGATGGATTTGAAATCACCCTCGATTACCCCGACTTCTCGTTCCAGGGTGTGAACATGAACACCAATGCCCAGAAAATTCAGGCCGATCTGGCTGAAGTGGGCATCGTGGTCACGCTCAACCCCGGCGACCTGAGCACGGCGCTGGACGGCTACCGCAATGGTACGCAGGGCTTCGCTTACTGGTTCTGGGGCCCGGACAAGCTCGACCCCGAAGATTTCCTCGCCTTCCTGCCCGGTGGTAAGGTGGCGACGGATCGTGCCAAGTGGTCGCCCGAAGGGGCTGACCAGAGCCTGCTCGACCTGATCGCGCAGGCCAAGGGCGAACTTGATTCTGCGAAGCGCCTTGACCTGTACGGTCAGCTTCAGGCCATCGCGCAGGAAAGCGGCGCGTTCGCGCCCTTCAACCAGCCCGACATCCAGACCGCGTTTGCCGCCACCCTGAAGGGCTATGTGTGGCATCCGCAGTGGCTGCTCGATCTGGCGCTGCTGAGCGAATAAGCTTCACCACATCGTCATGACTGGAGGGGCGTGCCGTTGTGTGCGCCCCTCATTATTCCTCAGTGAGATCAATAGACCGTTATGCCTTTCTACCTGTACTTTTTGCGGCGGTTGTTGTTCGTCATTCCCACGCTGATTGGCATCACGGCGGCGGCGTTCTTCATTGCCAACGCCATCCCGTCCGACCCGATCAACACTAACTTGCCGCAGAGCGCGCTGAATAACCCCGAAATTATCGCTGCTTTCCGCGAACGCTGGGGGCTGGATAAGCCGCCCGTCGAACGCTATTTCACCTATCTGTCCAACTTGGTGCAGGGCGATCTGGGGACATCCATCAAGACTCACAAGCCGGTGGCGGACGATATTCGCCGTTTTTTGCCGGCCACCGCTGAACTGGCGACCTACGGCACGCTGTTCGGCATCCTGATCGGTGTGGGTTTCGGCATCATCTCGGCGGTGTGGCGCAACAGTTTGCCGGATTATCTGGTACGCATCCTATCGCTGATTGGGGTCAGTTTTCCGGTGTTTTTGCTGGCGTTGCTGGCACTGCAAGTGTTTTATGTCAATCTGGGCATTGTGGCGGGGCCGGGGCGCTTGGGCATCAAGTTGGATAACCCGCCTACGGTGACGGGTTGGTTCACGCTGGATGCGCTGCTGGCCGGGCAGTTCAACGTTTTCGGAGATGCGCTGGCGCACATCATTCTGCCGAGCGTCATCCTCGGCCTGTACAGCTCGGGCATCATCGCCCGCATCACGCGCTCCTCGCTGCTGGAAGTGCTGGGCGCGGATTACATTCGTACAGCGCGGGCGAAGGGCTTGAGTGAACGGTTGGTCGTGGGGCGGCATGCGCTCCGCAATGCGCTCATTCCGGTGGTCACGGTCATCGGTTTGTCGTATGGCAACCTGCTGTCG
>CAIVEA010000733.1 GCA_903904765.1 uncultured Chloroflexota bacterium | reverse complement strand
TCAATGCCTTCGTAGCGTCCGCAAATGAAGATCAGGCGTTCATGCCCTGCCAGTTCGCGGGCGATCTGATGCGAGAACACACGCCCCTGCGGGGTCATCAGCAGGACGGGCGTTCCGGCCTGCGCCTCCGCCAGCAGCGATTCCACCGCCGTCACCAGCGGTTCGGCCTTCATAATCATGCCGCCGCCGCCGCCATACGGGATGTCGTCGGCAGTGCGGTGCTTGTCGGTGGTGTACTGACGGATGTCGTGCAGTCGCAAATCCAGCAGACCGCGATCCCGCGCCTTCCACAACATGCTCTCGGTCATCGGCCCTTCAAACATCGCCGGAAACAGCGTCAGCACATCAATCCGCATGACTGCACTTCCTTATAGGTTTTTACGCCAGCGCCTCTAACGCTTCCGCCGCCCGTTCCGCGCCGCCCAGCGCCGCGAAATCCGCCGCCAGCCGCCGCGCAATCTCCTGCACCCGTGCATCAGCGGTCAGCGCCTTCGCGCCTTCCAGCAGCGCACCGTGCTTCACATCATGGGCAGTCAGGTTCAGCCCCACTTTGGCCTGCGCGATTCGCCGCGCATTCCCGCGCTGGTCGGCAGCATGGGGGACAGCAATCTGCGGGATGCCGTGAATCACGGCTGCGTGGGTCGTCCCCATGCCGCCATGATGCACGATCAGGCGCACGCAGGGCAAGACCTGCTCGAAGGGAATCCAGTTGAGCAGGCGCGTTTGCGGCGGTAATGCGGCTTTCAATTCGGCCTTTTTCTCCGGCGCAACCGGATTACGCCCGATGACCACCACCGGTACATAACCAGTACGCGCCGCCGCCTGCGCCGCCCAGCTAAAGAAACCCAGATCACCCGTGAACACGCTGCCGAGCGTGATGAGCGCCAATGGCTGTTCCGCCGGAATATCAGTCAGCCACGCGGGAGGCGGTTCGGTCAGCGGGCGGGGCGCGCCGCCTACATACAGCGTTTGCGGCAAAATCGTTTCGCGGTCAGCCTGATACCACTCATCGTTGAAATAGCAGATGTGCAGGCGCGGGCTGAGGATGGAGGGGGTTGGCCCTTCCGCGAAGTATGTCCCCTGCAAGTTATAACGGGCGCATAGGCGGTCAATCCGCCCCCGGCTCTCCTGTCCCAGCGACTTCTGCACCGGAAACAGGAACTCGTCGTTCAATTCGCGCTGTGCAGGCCAGCCGCACACCGCCAGCGTCACCCCCAGCGACTCGGCGACCAACGCCGCCGCGCTCAAAAACGGGTCGGTGACGATCACATCCGGCGCACCGTGCGTTCGCGCCATCTCCAGCAGCACGCCCACCGCCTCGCCCACAAGGTCTTCGCTCAACCATGTATCCAGCGCACGGCGATAGCGCAGCATCACCGCCTGCTGGGGCGAGAGAGTACTCAAATCCGGCGCAGGTGGGGGCGGCCACAGCCAACCCGTGCGCGTGATGGGCAGAAACGGCACACCCGCCGCTGTCACCGCCGCGCCGATAGGCGCTTCGCTCAACCACAACACCTCATGACCGCGCTGCTGAAGCGCCTGCGCCGTCTTGAGGAAACCGCCCCAGTCCAGATGACCGTGCAGCGGGGCAGAGATGAACCAGTAACGCGCCATGCCAGTCCTTATGCCACGATGTCGCTATTTGCGACGGGGTAAACCGGGGAAGAAGGCATTGGTACTCGCCACATAATCCCCGTATTCCGGTTTGGTCTGCTTCAGTCCGCGCTCCAGCAGCGCCACGCCGGACACGCGCATCAAGAGCGTGGTCATCAGAATGGGCGATAGGATGACGGTGAAGCCGAACTGCACGCTCAACGTCAGCAGGTAGTAGCCCCACCACACGGTCGCATCCCCGAAGTAATTCGGGTGGCGCGTGTACTGCCACAGACCACTACGCATCACCTTGCCCTTGTTAGCGAGGTCGGCTTTGAAGCGCGTTAACTGCCAGTCGCCCAGCGCCTCGAACACGAAGCCCACCAGCCACACCAGCAGGCCGAGTATATCCAGCACGGTCAGGTTCGCGGGTTGCGGCGCGGCCTGTACCACCAACAGCGGCAGGCCGATGATCCACAATAGCACGCCCTGAAGCATGAACACCTGAAAGAAACTGCGCCACCACCAGCGGCTGCCATGCTGTTCACGCCATGCGCGGTAGCGATAGTCCTCGCCTTTGCCATGATTGCGGATGCCGATGTGCAGCGCCAGCCTCAGCCCCCACACGCACACCAGCAGCACCAGCAGCAGTTGGCGCGGCGCAGTGGGCGCAGGCGCGGCGAGGTAATATGCCCCGGCCAGCAGCGCGAAGCCGATCCCCCAGAAAATATCCACGATGCTCGAATTCTTGAGGAGCAGGCTGACCAGCCACACGGTGGTCATATACACAAACACCACGCCCAGACCAAATAATCCCATCTCGACAATCGTTGCCATACATCACACTCCTCTATCAACCAGCATGCAGCCGCCGGAAGATATTCTCGTTCAAAAGCAATTGCCCATGAATATGCCTACGCTTTGAGAAGGGTGGAGTGCGGTGATGGACGGAGACAGACCACATGGGCAATAGCCTATTCACTGTCCGGTGAAGTCATGAACAGGACGTGAGTAACGCGGTAGTGCTGCCTAAATCTCGCGGGTCTGAATGAACAGAGCGCGCTTCAGGCTGGGCAACGTGTAATCGAACCCGCACGACATGAAAAACTCGTCCGAAGCCGTGATCGCCATCACTTCCAGAATGTTGCGCTCATGCGCCAAGTCCACACAGGCTTTCACCAGTTTGCGCCCGATGCCCTTGCCCTGCGCCTCTTTCGACACCGCCAAGCTGCGAATCTCCGACAGCTTCCACGAGTAGATTTCGAGCGCGGCACAGCCCAGAATGCGCCCGTCTATCTCTGCCACAAATAACGTGGGCAGCAATTCCGAAAGTTCGGGAATGGTGCGCGGCAGCAGATCACCTTCCTCGACAAAGGGTTGAATGAATTCCGCCAGCAAGGAGATGTCCGCTTCGGTTGCCAGCCGGATGATGACGTTCGTCAGTTTTTCCGTCGCCATACAAAAAAGTTCCCGATCTGTGTATCTCGTTCGTAATTATAAACCAGCCAGTCGTTCAAAGCGGTATATGTTTGCAGCAAGGTGTTCGAGTCTTCGTGCGAACCCGTCACCCATGGCATATAGTCCAACTGCAAGACCAGCACATAGGGCGGCAACGCAGCCCACAAAATATCCACATTTTCCTGCCGCCACGCCGCAGGATACCACGAACCCACCAGCGGGAACTGGAAGATGAAGCGTGTGGCCGGCAGCAAGCCGCTTAGATAGTATACTTCGGGTCGGAAGCCCCAGATATACAGAGAATCGCCCCGCACCACCCGCGCCTG
>CAIVEA010000732.1 GCA_903904765.1 uncultured Chloroflexota bacterium | reverse complement strand
CAAGCCTCAGCTCGACCGCTGGGAGTTCCCCGATGGCCACGGTGTCCTTATCCTAGCTGAAGGTCGTCTCCTCAACTTGGGCTGCGCCACAGGTCACCCCTCATTTGTGATGTCCGCCTCATTCACCAACCAGATTCGGAAAGCATGTCCCGGCACATCGCTGAACGTGATCGTAATCTCGTTCTGCACCGCCATCACGATAAAAAAGCACGGCATCAGCAGCAACACACACCAGATGAGCAACCCCAGCCCGCAACCAACCCGCTGAAGCGGAGTCCGGCGTTTGGGCGGCAGCACCAGCGTCGTCGGAAACGGTGTTTCGGACATCACAATCCCCATCTCAAGGCAAAACTACTCATGAGTATACCCCCATCCCTGCCAACCTCACACCTCCTCTGCGAAGCGAATCTGCAACATATCTGCCTGATCGTAGGACAGATGCACGTACAGCGGGGCAGCATTCGCTGGCATCGTCAGCATACGTGGCAAGAGCGTGTATAAATCATCCACCAGATCGTATTCCGTCACCTGTTCGCAAGCGATCCAATGCAAGCTGCCTTCATCATTGGCGACCACCGCTCGACTGTCTGCATAGGCCGTGTACGCGAACACCAGAATGCCCGTCTCCGAACCCGCATCCACATGGTAAATCGCCCGCAATCGCACATCACGCACCGTCAACCCTGTCTCCTCCAAAATTTCACGGCGAACACTGGTCAGCGGGTCTTCGTCGCGTTCGATATGTCCGCCCACCCCGTTATAGCGGTTGGGGAACACGCGCTTATACGGCGCACGTTTCATCAGCAGCACATCCTCACCATTCCGCACAAAACACAATGTGCGCGGAATCGCCAACCAGCGGCCTTCCGTCGCGTTCGCACCCTGTTCCAATGCACCCATACATTTCCCCCTTTGTTGCAATTCGACAACAGAATAACCCAATTCGCTTGTGCCAATTGTACAGACATGCACTTCGTGCTAATCTAGCCGCAGACTCGTATATACCATGAGGCATCATCATGAATCCGGCTCATACCGATGCGCCCCCGCCTGATCTGCGTATCGTACTTACCAGTACACTGCACCCGCACGAGGAGCACGATTCGCAGCGCGCACAGCCTCTAATGGCACGCCTTAGTCAAGAAACGGTTGTGATTAACCCGCCAGTAGTCGCACCGATGGGAGATGGCAACCAGTTCGTCGTGCTGGACGGCGCGAACCGCTACTATGCGTTCTCCCATCTCGCCTACCCGCACATTCTGGTTCAAGTTGCGCCCTACGAAAGCGGCTACATGCAGCTAGACACATGGCGGCATCTCATCTGCAACTGGGACGAACCCAGCCTGATGAGTCACTTGCACAAAATCGCTTCCCTCGAAATCTCCGAAGGCCAGCACCACGATGCCATCGCGCATATCCTCTTTCGGGATGAACGGGTGATCGCTTTGCGCGTACCCGTCCAGAACACGCACGAACGCAATGCCGCCCTACGTGAAATTGTCCGCATTTATCAGCAACATGCCACGCTCCAACGCACGGCCTTAAATGAACCTGAAGATGTTTGGCGGTTGCACCCGGACGCGCTGGCAATGGTCATCTTTCCGCACTACGAGCCAAGCGATATTATCGCAGCAGCACATCACCTCGCCTATTTGCCGCCGGGGATCAGTCGACACATTATTCATGGGCGGGCGCTCCGCATCAATTATCCGCTAGACCGCCTGCGTAGCGACACAGAATCTTTAGAAGCAAAAAATGCCTATTTACAGGCATGGATGCAAGAAAAACTCGCCAAGCGCCAGATACGCTATTACGCCGAAGCCACTTACCAGTTTGACGAATAGGAAGCGAGAAACCACCGTGCAAACCGTTCAGCAAGCCCTCCGCGCTGCTCAGTTCTATACCGATGGCGTTGACTACCATCTCATCAGCCTACCGCGTGCGGGCATCATGGCTGCCGCTGGCGTGGTCGCCGAAATCGGTGAACCCTTCTGCGCTCTGATTGTAGATAAAGATGAAGTCAGCCTCGTCATCCCTGCCGAAGCCGTCGAGCATTTCTCCAATCGCTTCAAGGATGCGTTGCTGGGCGACTACCCTTATCGCCTGATTACGCTGGATATTGTCCTCGACTCTGACCTGATCGGTTTTATGGCGACGCTCACCCACGCGCTGGAAGAAGCGCAGGTTCCGGTCATCGCCATCGGTGCGTACAGCCGCGATCATCTGCTCATTCCAGTACAACACATTGATGTCGCCCTCTCCACCTTGAAACAGTTGCAATTCGGCATCTAAGCGCGAGATACATGCATGGATATACCCATCATCCCATCCGCCTCCGCACCCAAGCCGCGTCAGGATGTGCGGATTGAATCGGTTGAGATTCTGCCCTTCCCGGATCGCTTTCGGGTCTGGGCGCATATCATCATCACGCCCTTTCTGGAGCGTCCAAATCTGCTTCTGATCGTCCATGATAAAAATGACCAAATTGTGAGCGAACTGAATATCATCGAAACCATGCACCACGACATGGAATTTACGCTCCACATTCGCGGACTGACCGACCCTGCGGGTGTCTATACGCTGACCACCGATCTGTTCTACGAAACCCGCAACCCGCCGCATGATCGTCAGATCGAAAGTTTTCTCATCCCCACCGCCGAAGAAGCAGGCAGCTAAGCGCATGACAGCATTGTGGTTCACGCACGAACAAGCCGAAGCCTTGATCGCGGCAACACAGCAGGCACGCCCTTACGAAGCCTGCGGCCTGCTGACCGGCACAGGTGCGCGGGTGGAGGCCATCATCCCCATCCGCAACGATGCCGCTGACCCCGCACACTTCTACCGCCTGCACGATCAAGAATTTACACAGGCGCTTTTTCAAGTGCAGCGCAGCGGCCAATCGCTCGTAGCCTTTTACCACTCGCATCCCGCCAGCGCCCCCATCCCCTCTCAGGAGGACATCCGGCAGGCCACCTATCCCGATGTTGCGTATGTCATCGTCGGCTTTCCGCACACGCAACCCGAATTAGCCGCATGGCGTATCGCCCCCGGTAGAGTAGAACGCCTACCACTGCACATCGGCACACAACCGCCGCCAGCAAGTCCTGCACTGTCACAGGCGCAAAAAGCCGCCATCATGACCGCCGCTTTGCTGGCCTTCACCTTCTTGATTCTACTGTCGCTGTCGTTGTTACCGCCTGCGCCCGTTATCGTCACACCTTTGCCCTAGTCTGCCCTAGAGGAAACCTTATGCTCCTCGCGCCTATTCTCGTCATCGTAATCGGCATCCTCGCCGGTGGCCTCATCAATATCCTTGCGGATGACCTACCCCACGACCGCCTGCCCCATGCACCGCGCTATGCCGATGGTACGCTGCGTCCTCGCGGTGCATGGCTGGGCATTCTCGCCTTCGCCACTGGAAAGCACATCGCACCGGATGGCAAACGGATGCGCTGGCGTTACCCGCTTACCGAAATAGCCACCGCCGCCGGAATGGTCATCGCGCTGTTGGTCAAAAATGCCCGCACTGATGTCAGCGATGTACAGCTCATTTTCTGGCTTATCTACGTGTTCATCATGGTACTAGTCACGGTCATTGACCTCGAACAGAGACTCATCTTGTTCTCGGTCATGATTCCCGCCTACATCATCGCCATCCTCGATGCCATCTTCACGCCCACGCAGCGCGAACCCGGCGTACCCGAATCGCTCATTGCGGGAGCAGTTGGTTTCGGCGTGTATTACATCTTGTATCAGGGTGGCAATCTGTATGTACACATTCAGAACCAGCGGGGACGGAACATAGACACACCTGCCTTTGGCTTCGGGGATGTCATGCTCTCCACCCTCAGCGGCCTGATTCTGGGGCCGGGGGCGCTCATCCTCGCCATGTTCATCACTGTTTTTGCGGGCGCTGCCGGGTCGGTCATCTACCTGATAACCCGCTTATTCAGCAAAGAAGGCTATGTGCCGTTCACGCCCTTACCCTACGGTCAATACATCGTGCTTGGCCTGTTCTTGATGCTGTTTTTCGGGTCGCAGATGCGCTACATGATTATCGGCTACTAACGCTCGATCACGCCGCCGCCCAGAACCTGATCCCCGTCGTAGATAACCGCGCCCTGCCCCGGCGTAATATCGCGCAGCGGCGCATCGAATCGCGCCGAAAACCGTCCATCCGGCAGCGGCTCAATATGTGCAGGGAATGGAGTCCCCTTATAGCGAATCTTGAGCAGTGCCCGGAACGGTTCTGTCGGCGCAACACCACTCACCCAGTTCACCCGTTTGGCGGTGAGCGACGACTGTCCTAATTCCTCGGCAGTCCCCACCACCAGCGTATTCTGTGCCACATTCAGATCAAGCACATACAGCGACTCAAGGCTATTCACGCCCAACCCTTTGCGCTGCCCGATGGTGTAGTTCACCAGTCCGCTATGTTCCCCGATGACCTTGCCATCCTGTCGCACAATTGGCCCCGGTTGCATCACATCCGACGCATGTTCGGAGAGAAACCGCCGGTAGTTGTTATCCCCGATGAAGCACAAATCTTGGCTGTCCTTCTTGCTGGCCGTCGGCAACCCGAACCGCGCCGCAATCTGCCTCACCTCCGGCTTGGCATACTGTCCCACCGGGAACAGCGCGTGCCGCAGTTGTTCCTGCCCCAGCACGCTCAGCACATAGCTCTGGTCTTTGTGCTCATCCAGCCCCTTCCGCAGCACATACGCTCCATCCGAGCCTTGCTCCACGCGGGCATAATGCCCCGTCGCCAGATAATCCGCATCCAGCGTCAGCGCGTTCTTCAGCAAAAAGTTGAAGCGAATCTGCCGGTTGCATTCCATACAGGGATTCGGAGTCACGCCCTGACGGTGCTGGTCAATGAAAAATTCCACAATCGTGTTGCGAAACACTTCTTTCGTATCCAACACATAGAACGGGATACCAAGTTTGACAGCGATTCGCCGCGCATCCGCCATCTGATCGGGTGTGCAGCAGCGATT
>CAIVEA010000731.1 GCA_903904765.1 uncultured Chloroflexota bacterium | reverse complement strand
GTCTGCGCCCGCGCCGGAGCCTGTACCAGCAGCAGAAGCAGCAGGAGGGTGAACAAACGCGCTTTCATCAAAACCTCTTTTCCAATGGGGTAGAGCCGCAACCGCACATCACAGCGCCGGAGCATCCGTGCAAGCCAGCGCGGGCGTATGCCGTTCTGTTCAATCAATCCTGTGGAGCAGGTGAACCACCAAGAGGAAGCTGCTCAGCCCGGAACACGATAGCGAACCAGCGCCCATTGTGTCATAACTCGGCTTGTAATACAACGCAGCGTGGTCAGCCAATGCCCATGCATCGGGGGTATTCCTCCTCGCATGAACACTTGCTGAGTGCCGCTTGGAGAATTTGCCCGGAAACGACTACACTGATGACCATCGTCTATGTGTAGGAATACCAGCACTATGCGTCGTTCGCTCCTCCTGTGCATCCTCCTGTGTGGCCTGTTGCTCGTGACTGCGCCTGCTGCTGCCCAATCCACCGAAACCCGCGATATTCCCGATCTGGCGCGGCGCTTGCTGGGCTGGAATGGCGACCCCGTGATTCCCGCCCCCGTCCCAATCTACAAGGTGGGGGATACCACCGAGTTCTGGGTGACGAAAGCCGGACAGGACGCGCCCACGCGCATCACGGCGGAACTGGCCGCACTCACACCGGGCATCTACCTGTGGGTGGAGCAGGGCATCGCCACCAACGCGGACGATCTGGCGCAGGCTGCCGCCGAACTGGATGTGCTGTTCGCCACGCTCCGCATCCGCGACAATGTGGGCGGCGTGTTGGTCAGGCCGCAGTCGCGGGATGATCTGAGCCTGTATTCACTGCTCGGTCTGAGCGACGTGGACAACGACCCGCATTTCAACATCTTGTTCGCCACCGACCTCAGTCGCACGCTGCTGGACAACCCCAACGACAGCCAGCCCGCCGCGCTCGTCCCCGGTGGCTATAGCAATGAGCGCGAGATGTTCACGGTGAACGTTTCGGCTTACCCCGGCGTGGCGCTCAACGATCCGGCTTACATCAACATTCTCGCCCGCCAGTATTACAAGCGCCTGAGCCGCGAGAACTTCCCCGGTCAGGATGCATGGCTGCGGGATGCCTTCGCGTGGTACATGTACCTCAGCACACAGGGTGATGATCTGCTACAGGCCGATGTGCAGACCTTCTTCGCTGCGCCGGATACCCCCCTCACGCGGCTGCCGGGCGCGACCAGCAACGGACAGGAATTCGCCGCCTCGCAGTTGTTCCTACGCTACGTGGAGCAACGCTTTGGCGAGGGCTTGCTGCGGGCGTGGTTCACGCAAACCGGCGACGGCCTGAGCGCCTTAGATCGGCTGCTGGCGCAGAATAACTTGACCGACATGAACACCGGACTCCCCCTCACGGCGCGGGATGTGTTCGCGGATTGGGCGATGACCAACGCGCTCAACACTGCCATCGGTGACGGACGATTCGTCTACACGCTGGAGGCTGCTGCCGGCGAAACCGCGCAGGCAGCGGTGCTGAAAGATGAGTTCAACTTCGAGCAGCCGGGGTTGGGTGTGCCACAGTTCGGTTCGGCCTATATCGCCCTGACTGCGACGCAGGCCGCACAGTTCAGCCTGATTTTCGCGGGGCAGGCCACCAGCCGCCGCCTCGCTATCCCCGGCGATCCGGTCAACCGCTTCTACTGGTCGGGCAGCGGCGCGGACAGGGATGCGTCGCTCACGCGCCCCTTCGACCTGACGGGCGTGAGCAGCGCCACGCTGACCTTCGACGCATGGTACGTCCTCGGTCAACCGCTGAATTATGGCTATGTGATGGTGTCGGACGATGGCGGCGCAACATGGCAAGCGCTGTTCGCCAGTAACACCACCAGCGCGAATCCCGCAGGCATGGCCTACGGCGCAGCTTTCACCGGAATCAGTAACCCCGAACCACCGCGCCCGTTCCCGTATCTGGGCATCGGGCTGGATAGCAACGGCATCACCATCACGCAGATCGTCGCCGATGGCCCGATGGCGAATACGAAGGTGCAGGCTGGCGATACGGTGGCTGGCTACAACGGCAAGGTGTGGGCGGGACAGCCCAACCTGATCGCTTTCCTGAGCAACTTCAAGCCGGGGGATGTGCTGAACCTGTACATCCAGCGCGGGAACGAGTTTTTCGATCAAGAAGTCACGCTGGGGGTGCATCCCACCCGCGTATTCACGCCCGAACCCCTGTGGATGCCGCAGACGGTTGATCTGAGCGCGTTTGTCGGCAAGACCATCCTGCTGCGCTTCGAGACCATCAGCGCCGCCGAAGCGCCCGATCAGGGCATGGCGGTGGATAACATCACGCTCCCCGAAGTGGGCTACCGCGATGATGCCGAGGCGGGTGTGCAGGGCTGGACGCTGAACGGCTGGCAGCAGATCAGCAACGAGGTTTCGCAGCGGTTTCTGGTGCAGGCCGCGCATCTGACGGCCAGCGGTGCGGGCAGCAGTGTGCAGCGGTTGATCGCCCCCGGCGATAGCAGCACCACCGGCAGTTGGGATTTCGCGCTGCAACCAGACGAGGCGCTCTTGCTGGCGATTTCCGGCCTGAGCCGCGAAACCACCGCTGCCGCTGGATTCACACTCTCGGCACAGCAAGCGCAGCCCACCGCCACGCCGACGGCTGGCGCGTAACCTAATCTGTGGAGGACAGTTGACCATGCGTATCCCTGCGATTGTCAATCCGGTTGGTTTGATCGCCAGCGTGACCGCCGAACAAGCGGGGTGGAAGCTCTTGAACATGACGGTGCGCCGTCTGAGCGCCGG
>CAIVEA010000730.1 GCA_903904765.1 uncultured Chloroflexota bacterium | reverse complement strand
TACTGGACCGAATCGACATGCACATTGAGGTGCAACCGGTCAAATACGACGAATTAACGGGTAACTTGCCACAGGAAGACAGCAGCAGCATACGCGGAAGGCATGGTAGATTACATCTGCACGAACCGCGTTTGCCCGGAACGTGTTTTCCGCAGCATCGAATTCTTTGTCTCCAAAGGCGCGATGGACATCGAAGGCATGGGGCCGCAAACCGTCAAAACCCTGATCGAAAAAGTCTTCATCCGCGACGAGGCCGATATATTCTCCCTCCAGCGCGAACCACTGCTGGAACTGGAAGGCTTTGCCGAAAAGAAAGTGGATAACCTGCTGGCTTCGATTGAAGCCGCTCGCCAGCGTCCGCTGGGGCAATTGATCGGCTCACTGGGGATTGACGGCGTAGGCGGCGTGGTGGCGAATTCGCTAGCAGAAGTGTTCGTTTCGATGGACGGCCTGATGAGCGCCAGCGCCGAAGCGATAGACGATCTGGAAGGCATCGGCACGGTTCTGGCGCAGAATGTGGTAGACTGGTTGGCCGACCCCGACCACCGCGCCTTGCTGGGAAAGATGCGCGCCGCCGGGGTGAATATGCAGAACACGCCCCGCGAGGCGGCGGGCGATTCGCTGACCGGACTGACGTTCGTCCTCACCGGAACGCTGCCCACGCTCAGCCGTGAAGCTGCCGAAAACCTGATTCAGTCACACGGCGGCAAAGTCACCGGCAGCGTGAGCAAAAAGACCAGTTACGTCCTGATGGGTGACTCGCCGGGCAGCAAAGCTGATAAAGCCCGTCAACTGGGCATCCCCATCCTGAGCGAATCTGATTTTCTAAACCTGATCGGTGGCAGTGGCGATCAAGCTGCCACCGACCCCACACAACCCACTTTACTCTGAGAGCGAGCGCAGCATGTCTGAACTTGTCATCATCATTAAACGAGGCCGCGAAAAGCCCGTTCAGCAACGTCATCCTTGGATCTTTTCGGGCGCGATTGAGCGCGTCGAAGGCGATCCTGCGCCGGGCGCAATCGTCACCGTGCGCGATTCGCGGGGGCAATTCCTCGCACGCGGGTACTGGAATGTCCGTTCCCAGATTCAGGTGCGGATACTGACATGGGTAGATGAGGCAATTGATGAGGCGTGGTGGCGCGCCCGCCTGCGTGCTGCGGCTGTCCGCCGCGATTTGCGCCTCGCAGCGGGACGGCTGGTGAACGCCGAGAACGATTTCCTGCCCGGTCTGGTCGCGGACTATTATGGCGAGTACGTCGTGTTGCAGGCGCTCACGCTGCATATTGACCAGCACAAGAAGACGCTAGCAGCGCAGTTAGCCGAAACACTGACCGCCCTCGGACGGCCTGTGCGCGGGGTATATGAGCGTAGCGATGTGGATGTGCGCGGCAAAGAAGGCTTGAAAGCGCAGTCCGGCGTGCTGTGGGGCGAAGAACCGCCGCAACTGATCGAATTTGAGCGCGACGGTTTCCGGCGGCTGGTGGATGTGCGGCACGGGCATAAAACCGGCTACTACCTCGACCAGATGACTAATCAAGCGCTGCTGTGGCGGCTGGCGGCTGATCTGCCGGCTCAAAGCCGCATCCTGAACACCTTCTGCTATACAGGCGCGTTCGGGCTGGGTGCAGCGGGGCAGCGCATCAATGTGGATGCCTCGCGAGATGCGCTGGCGCTGGCGGAGCAAACTTACACGCTCAACGGCAAAAACGCGGACGCGGAGTTCGTGCAGGCCGATGTGTTCGACTATTTGCGCGAACAGGCCACAGCAGGCGAACGCTTCGATGCAATTGTGCTAGACCCGCCCAAGTTCGCGCACAATGCGGGACAGGTGGACAGTGCAGCGCGGGGCTATAAAGACATTAACCTGAACGCCTTCCGCTGCCTGAACCCCGGCGGTTGGCTGCTCACCTTCTCCTGTTCCGGCGCGATCACAGCCGACCTGTTCCAGAAAATCGTGTTCGGCGCGCTGGCGGATACCAATCAACAGGGGCAAATCGTGGCGCACCTCGGCGCTGCGCCCGACCATCCCACCGCGCTCACCTTCCCCGAAGGTAGCTACCTCAAGGGGCTGTTGGTTCGGGTGGTATAAACGACGGGTTTTCGGCGGTCATTTGAAGTTCGATCAGCTTCTTGATTTTGCTGCGTGTCTCCACCCAGCTAATCGGGCTGAGTCCCAGTTTGTCGCGGATGAAGTCATCTTCACGTCCGGCACGCATATCGCGCACGGCGCACGTCCAGCGCAGCATCTCGAACGACACTTTGACCGCCAGCCCTGCCCCCTCCCCCACATCCGAGAGGACATACTCCAGATTGCGGGCGGTGCAGTTGAAGAGCGTATCCTGCGGGTGATATTGCACCAGATAGGCATCCAGCAGCGGCAGCCAATCCGCATCCAGTTCGATAATACGCTCTTTGAACACGTTGCGAACTTTGTGTTTGACCGTCAGCAGCGGCAGGCGCGGATTCGAGCGATCTATATTACGCGGGTGCAGCCCCATCGCCTCACTCTTTTTGATGCCCGTATCGAGAATCAACTTGAACAGCATTTCGGGGCGTGTGTCTGTCTCCTCTCCGCGCCGCATCTGCCGCGCTGCATAGAGCGCCGCCATCACCTCATCAGGTGTGAGTGCCGTCGCCAGCGGTGCGGGGCCGGATCGCTGCAATATCGGCTTGGCGGGATCATAGGGAATCACCCCGGCAGAGTGCAGCCATTTGAAGAACACCTTGAGCGTCGTCACCCGCCGCGCATACGATTTGCGGCTGCACGGCACGCCTCGCCCGTGTTCCAGCCATTCCAAGAAATCATTCAAATCCGTTGTGGTGAAATCGCCCAGCACAGTTTCGCCCCCCGCCTGATCGGAGAGCAGTTGCAGATCGCTGGTGAAAGCGTTGATCGTATGCTGCGATTTGCCATCACCAGCCAGATATTGCTGAAACAGGGCGAAGGTGTAGCGTAGTTCGCTCTGCGGGTTCAGATCGCTGATGGATTGCGGCTGATTGGCGAATAAGGGTAGTTGTCGAGGAGTCATGCGTTACCTGCGCCCAAATCTTGCACGGATACTGGCGAAAAGCATAGACTCTTTGTTCGATACTGTCAATTCAGCGCCGCGCCGTCCACGCCTCATCTGCATATTCGGCTTCGAGCGCCTGCGTGCGGGCATGTTCGGAGGCGGTATACTCGGAAGGCTGCAACATCACTGATAACGCCTGCTCAAAGCCCGCGCAAACAGCCTGCGCCGCATCCTCCCACGACACCACCTGACCGAGCGCTTCCGCCAGCGTCAGCGCCCGCTGCCGAACCATCTGGCGGGAGGTATCGCGTTCGGCTTCGCTCCCGTAGACCAGCCCATCACAGATTCGGGCGAGATCACCTGTCAGAGGCAGCGAACCGTGCTGCAATACCCCGCCAGAGCGCCGCACCTGTGCGCTGCCAACCAGTTTGCGCCCGCCAACGGTGATCTCGTAATGCGAGGGGACTTCAAAGCAGACCGGCCCTTCGGGGTGAGTATCGTCGCCCTGCTTGGGTTCGGCACGGGGAGCAGCACCCAACAGGGCAAGTGCCGCCAACAGTGCCGCACTCAAACGGCGGTAACTTTCGACCACGCTCCCCGCCGCAAGCGGATGATCGGCGGGCAACGCCACACTGTACGTCAGTTCATCAGTATGCAGGATGGCGCGGCCTCCTGTCGGGCGGCGCACAATCCCCCAACCCAACGCCGCCAACCGTCCGCGATCGGCCTCGCTCACATGCTGCCCGTAACCTAGCGATAGGCAGGGCGGCGACCACGCATACAAGCGCAGCACGGGCGCGGTCAATCCCGCGCCCACCGCCTGCAACAGAGCCATATCCGCTGCCATGTTGCGTGCGCCTGCCGCCGGGTAATCATAGATCAAGCGCCATTGACGCTGTTGCTCAGTCACCCTATACTCGATTCCATGAAAAACGAACTCAATTACGCTGGAGGTTCTATGCCGGAAGCATGGTCGCCGGATGACCCTCAAACGCTGGTGAATGGTCACCCAATTTACGGGGGCAACGACGACGACACGCGCCGACCTACCGCCACCACGCTGCTCAATCAAACGCCCGTGCGCTCTGAACGGTATTATACCGAACCCCCCCCACCGCCGCCGATGATGCGCGAAACCGCCGCCCGCGAACGGGTGCGTAAACGCCGCAGTCGCAGCCGGGGCGGAGAATGGGCATGGGTCATCATTGCTATGGCGCTGCTCAGTGTGGTGGTGGTGTTCAGCATGAGCGCCTTCATCCTGCTCCGCGCCAGCAGCACGCCATCCGAAACGCTCGCCACCGCTGCGGCTGTCCTGCCTACCCCGGTGGATGTGAATACCGGACTGGGCGGCGTGGGCGCGGCGGAAGGCGGCGCACAGCAATTCACGCTGAACGATGGCCGCAGCATTCTGCTCACCCCTTGGGATGGCACGTCACGCTTCACCGTGCTGGTGGTGGGGCTGGATCGCCGCCCCGGTGAAACCGGATTAGCCTACCGCACCGACACAATGATGCTGGTCAGCCTAGACCCGGCTACACTCAGTCTGGGCATTTTGAGCATCCCCCGCGACCTGTACGTGGAAGTGCCGGGTTACAGCGAACTTCAGCGCGTGAACTCCGCGATGGTGCTGGGCGAACTCCAGCAGCCGGGTTACGGGCCGGAACTGATGAAGCAAACGGTTCAGTACAACCTCGGCATTCGTGTGCATGATTATGTGGCGGTGGACTTCAACACCTTCATCTCGATTGTGGATGCGGTGGGCGGTGTGGATATGGACATTCCCTACACCATCAACGACCCGCAGTACCCCGATATGAATTACGGCTACGACCCGTTCTACATTCAGGCCGGCTTCCAGCATTTGGACGGCATCACGGCGCTGAAGTATGCCCGCACCCGTCATGGTGACAGCGACTTTGGACGCGCCAGCCGTCAGCAGGACGTGTTGTACGCCATCCGTGACCGTGTACTCAGCCTGAACATGCTACCGCAACTGGTGGTGCAAGCGCCAACCATCTGGAACGCGGTCAGTCAGGGGGTTAGCACCGGACTCACGCTCGATCAAATTTTGCAGCTGGTATGGTATATGAAAGACATCCCCGGCGGGAACATCCGCACGGGCGTAATTGACGAGAGCTATGCCGTCAACTACACCACCTCACGCGGGGCATCGGTGCTTATTCCAGACCGCGCCCGCCTCGGCACGTTGATGGTCGAAGTGTTCGGCGCGAACTACTCGCAGTAGCCCCCACGCCTATCACACGCAAAAACAGCGCCGACTTTCGAGATGAAAAGTCGGCGCTATTTGATTTCCCTAAAAACCCCGCCATGTCGTGTAACGCCATGTTTTTGAACCTGCTTTCGCAGGTGGAGATCGGACTGGGCAGCGAGGTCTTGGCTAATGCCTATCACCAAACAGCCAGACATGTGACCTCCGAATTTTGGGTGTTGGCTCAAACGCATTGCGCCATCACGGGCACGGCAGGTTGTTGTATTTATAGCAGAGCGCCCCCGCCCTGTAAAGACTGAAGGCGAACAAATGGGTTAAGTTTTAGCATGATTTTTAACTCGTTGTTATCAACAACAGCGCTATAATCACCCCAAAGGATTCACTGGATTATCAAAAGAAAGGACATCATGAATACCTTACTGAAACCTGCTGCTGCTGAAGCACTGGGGACGTTCATCCTCGTATTCGTCGGCGGCTTCGCAGTCGCCTCCGGGCAAGGGGTGGCGGTGGCGGCGCTGGCGCATGG
>CAIVEA010000729.1 GCA_903904765.1 uncultured Chloroflexota bacterium | reverse complement strand
TGCACTCGTTCGCCGGGTTTGAGTGTCTCTATTGCCGGGAAGTTGCGGCCCGCCCCTTCGCGCACCCGCACCAGATCATCAGCGACCACCACCGCAAACATCTGAACCGCTTCGGTCGTCGGCGCGAGGGTCGCGGCTTCAGTCGGGACAGCCGTCGGCGCGAGGGTCGCGGCTTCGGTTGGCACGTCCGTTGGCGCGAGGGTCGCTACCTCGGTCGGAACACTTGTCGGCGGCACTTCGGTAGGCGCGAGTGTCGGTGCTTCGGTCGGAACGTCTGTCGGCACGCTGGTCGCTTGATTTTGCGATTGCGCTCCGGTTGTTGCTTCTACCGTCGCTTCAGTTGTGGCGGGTGTTCCAGATTCGGTTGTAGCTTCCGTTACAGCTTCGGTCGGCGCAACAGTCACGACTTCGGTGGGTACAGCCGTTGGCAGCACTTCGGTGGGCGCTTCGGTCACGACAACAGCCTCCGTCGGAACGGCCGTCGCCAACCCCATCGTCACATCCAGCAGCGATTGATAGGTGAACGCATCTCGGTAGCCAACTAGCAACCCGCCCAACGCACCACCCGCAGCGGCATACGGCTGAACCAGCGGCGCAGCCGACTGCCCGACCACCATGATCGGCGACTGCGCGGCCAGCGGCGCAAGCTGTTCCACCCATACACGGGCATCTTCCACATGCTCAACCAGCGCCGACACCAGCGCGAAATCCTTCAGAGAAGCAAGGTGCAAACCCGTCGGTTCGCCGTTCACATCGGTGGCCGACCATCCGGGGACATCCTGCGCGAACGAGCGCAGCCCCAGCGCCGCGCCGGGGAGATAGCGCAGCACATAGTAATCGCGGTTGATTTGCAGCGTATCGTGGCCTAGACGGGCGCGGAAGCCTGCATCGCCCGTAATCTGTTCCAGCACGTTGCGTGCGTGGAGTAGGCCGACAGCATTCCCGCCGATGAGCGCCGGACGCGCCCCTTGCAGCAAGATATGACGCAGCAGCGCATCCAGTGCCGGGTCTAGCTCACCCGCCGCACCGGGGCCGTACTCAATCGCCACCAGCGCCACCTGACCGGGAGTGAGTGAGGCCACGCGGTCATAGGCCGCGCCCGCCATGCTGCCCGCCGCGAAATAGGCTGGCGGCAGCTCACCAATCCGCAAATCCGGCAGGATGAACGGCAGCACCACCGCCGCCGACAGCAGCAGCGCCAGCAGCAACCGATCAAAGCGGTAGCCAGCGCGGGCGGCTTTGACTTTCTTGGGCTTGACCGCCTTCGCCGTATCCTTAACGGGAATCTGCACATCTTCGCCATCATCCACAAACTCGTCCATATTCGGATGGCCAGCGTCAGATCAATGGCGGTGGGCAGTGTGGTTTGCGGCTTCTCATCCTCAATCGCCACCAACGTCTTGAGGATGTCCAACTTCTTCTGCTGCGAGGCTTCCAACGCGAACGTGCCGGTAATCCCCGGTGCACCCGGATGCAGCGGCGCGGGAGGGATGAGTTCGTTCACACCCGGCAACAGGTTGGCGATGATGGGCGAGGCGCTATCCTCCGGTTCGGGTTGCATTTCGAGTCCGGCTTCGCGCAAGGCGTACAGACGATCGCTCAACTCCTCAACCGGACGCTCCTGATCGGCCTGTTTCCGCAGGATAGCCGCCGCCGATGAACCACCTACAGAACCTTTCTTGGTACTGAGTTCGGTCAACCACTCGGGCGCATCCGGCGACAACCCTTCCGGCGGGCCGGAACGTTCGCTCGAACGCAGGTTGTTGATCTGCGCCAGTTCGCTTTCAGAGAGCAGCTTATCGAGTTCAGCCGTCCCCATCATGCCTGTGATATCGGCACCTTTGGGCAACGAAGCGGTGTCGTAACTCGCCAGCAACTTATCAATATCTTGCAGGCCATTTGCGGAGAAATCTTCAAACTCCGACATATCCACTGCGGGCGGCGCAGGCTGTTCGGCGCGGAGTTCCGCAAGGAATTCATCTTCCGCAGGCTGCGGACGCTGCGCCGCCGGAATATTGCTCATATCCTCTAGGCTGGTCAGCCAATCCGGTTTGGACGTGGCAGATGCCGGTGGCGGAGGTTCATCTTCCGCAAACCACTGCGGACTTTCTTCGGCGAGGGGGGGCTGGTCAGCAAAATCATATCCGGTTTCGACGGGTGGTAGCCCCAACTGTGCGAAGATATCGCCGGGCGGCACGGACTCCGTCTCCGAAGTCGAGGTCGAAGTGACGGAAGCACCCTGAACGTAAGACAGCGTTTCTTCAGGGAACGGTGACACGCCGATCTCACCGAGGTCAGCCCCCGGTTCAGCACCCACATCATCCCACCAGTCCGGCAACTCCATGTCGCCGCTTTCCGCGCCGGGCGTGGGAATGACCGGATTGGCATCCTTCGCCTCCGCCATCCAGTCCAACGACATATCGGTGGTGCTTAAATGGTCAGAGGGTGTCGGCGGGGGCGCGTTAATCCCCAGCGCATCGTCCAGCCCACCCAATAAATCCTCGTCGGTTGGTGGAAGAATCGGCCCTTCTTCCCCCGCCAACCACGGCGGCAAATCGCCGCCAGCCTGCGCTTGATCGTCCTCCGCCCCGGCTAACCATTGCGGTGCGGCATCATCAGGCGCTTCGGATTGATCTTCGAGTTCAAAATCTTTCATCCACGCCAGCGGGTCATCATCCGCTTTGGCAACGGGAACAGAGGCAGCAGGTTGCGGGGGTTGGGGATCAGAAGGATATTTTTTCTCCAACCACGACATCGGGTCTTTAGAGGAAGGGTCAGCATTCGGGGCTTTGCGCGGGTCAAGCTGGCTGGTCTGTGCCATGTGGACATCGAAAGCCGCCATCCACGTCAGCGGGTCATCGTTGCTAATCGTCCCCGTCTTAGGAGCATCATCGGCAACGGAAGCAGGCTCCGGGTCGAGCGTGAAATCTTTCATCCACGCCAGCGGGTCTTCTTGGCTGTCGCCCGTCTCGCCCGCACTCGCTTTGCGCCAATCAAGTTCCCCCGTCATGCCAGTCGAGGCACTGAACAAATCAGGACGACCGGAGGATTGACCGGGTGGCGATTGTTGCCAGTCGAACAACTCGTCATCAGCAGGTGCATCCGGCGAATCGCCCGCAGCGCCTTGCTTCCATTGCAATTCGCCTGTGAAACCAAAACTATCCCCGCCGCTTTTGCCGCTGTCGTCCTTCGGGCCGCGCAGCCAATCGAGCGAATCGTCATCGTCCGGCGGTTGATTTGGCGGTTGCTTTTTGAAATCGTCGCTCATCGCCAGCTACCCCGTTTGCTGCGCTCAAC